>JAEYUU010000579.1 GCA_023429545.1 Verrucomicrobiota bacterium | reverse complement strand
GGTCACGCCCACGAGTGCCGCGGCAAAGAGAGCGGAGAACTTCAGCAACGGCACCAGGAACAATATGGCCAGCGTCTTGGCTTTCGTGTCCGGCGAGGGCGGCTGGCCTTCACCCGGGTCCGTGCTGTCCATGATGTTCTGCCCGCACTCGAAGAATTTCGCCATGCGCAGCAGAGTCATCATGATGAATCCGGGTCCCTTGGGCTTCGGCGGGGCGGCGGCTGGGGCCGTCTCTGCAGCCGGTGCGGTTTCCGCCTGGCCCTTGGTATCCTCGGTGACAATGTCGAATTCATCCACCTGCGCCTGGACCGCGGTTGTTGCGGCGGTGACTCCCGGTGCGGCGGTGGACACAGGAGTCAGTCTCGTGGTCATGACCTCCAGGAACTTGTCGCCATCGAAGTCCGAGGGATTGATCACATGGGCCGTGGTGAGGGTCACCAGGTAGAGCAGCACCGCCTGCAGCGTGGTGACCACCGCGAAGAAGACATACTTGCTCTGCAGATACGCATTCAATCCGAGGCCGCACACGCGCTCGCGACGGAAGATGGAAATCTCACGCACGATCTGCTGCGCCCCGTTGCTGCAGCCGAACCACAGGGTGGCCACCACGCAGAGGAAGGTGCGCAGCACCGCGTCATCCGCGACCCAGCCAACCAACAAGCCGATCAACACCGGCTGCGCCAGCAGGAAGAGCAGGTTGAGCAGGTCCGCCTTCAGAATGCTCCACTGCCGCTGCAGTTGAATGATGAGCGTCGGCAGCCATCCAGGACCACGCTTGGGTTTCACCTGCTGCGTGGCTTCCTCCTGGGCGGGCGGCAGGTAGGCCAGAGGTTTGGCGGCGGGACGGGATGCTTCAAACTCCTCGCGCCATTGCTGCCCTGTGCGCGTTTCGTCCGCGCCCACCTTCAGGTAGATCTCCTCCAGGCCGCTCTCGACCTTGAAGTAGTCCACCGCCTCATCCGGCGTGCCGTTGAAAATGACATGTCCGCCGTGGACGAACAGCAACTGGTCAAAGAGATACGCGCGCCCCAGTACGTGTGTGGTGCAGATGACCGTGCAGTCCGTGCCTGCGAGGCGCCGCAACAGCGACATGAGATCGAACTCCGTCTTCGGATCCAGACCGCTCGAAGGCTCATCCAGGAAAAGCACGCTTGGCTTGGCGAGCAGTTCGGTGGCGATGCTCACGCGCTTGCGCTGGCCCCCGGAGAGCATGGCGATGTTTTTCTCCTTGTGCTCGGTCAGGCCGAGGCGGTCGATCGTTTCCTCCACGAGGTCGCGAATCGCCTTCCGTGGTGTGCCGCTGGGCAGCTTCAATCGCGCGCTGTAGGTAATGGCCTCGGTCACCGTCAGTTCGCGGTGCACGATGTCATCCTGCGGCACGTAGCCGATGCCCGCCGCGGCCATCTGCCGCGGATCGCCCAGCTTCATGCCGTTGATGTAGGCCTCGCCGCTCGTGGCGGGATTCACACCGCAGAGCGCATTCATCAGCGTGCTCTTCCCCTGGCCGGATCCGCCGAGAATCCCGACAAAGGAGCACGGCGATATATCAAGCGAGATCTGGTTCAGGATGCTCCGCCCGTTCTGCAGGGTGAAGGTGAGATTGCGCGCCTCGACCTTTGCGCCGCCGAAGGCGGACACCCGGCGCAGTGAAGTGCCGGTGAATTCAAACGTGTAGCTGCCAAGCTTCAGCCGGTCGCCCACGATGAGCTGCCGCCGATCGAAACGCTGGCCGTTCAGCAGGGTGCCGGTCTGGCTCTTGTCCGTGACGAAGACCACGCCAGGTTCCGTCTGATCGAGCTCCAGATGCTGGCGGGACACACGCGCGTCTTCACTGTCCAGCTCCACCTTGGGTTCGGCGCTCTGTTCTCCCGTGGCACGCCCGAGGAAGAGCTTGTTCACCCCGCGAAGCACAATCTCGTTTGTCTCCACCCCCCGGAATCGCGGGGTCATGGGCGTGAGCCCGAAGCGGATGAGCACGTCCGGCATCTCGATGATGTCGCCATCTTCCAGCGAGGCCACGGAGGAGAGAAGCTGGCCATTCAGGCGCAGCGTCTTCTGCGCGGTGGGGCTTCCGGCGCTCAGCAGCCAGGAGGACGCGCGCGGTTCCCACGCGAGCGTGGCATGCAGAGACTCGATGCCCTTGGCCGCCAGTTGCAGATCCGCGCTGGGGGAATTGCCCACGCTTGTGGAGGTCTTGTCGAGCGCGAAGGCGCGAAGGTCGCCTTGAAATGCGAGGGTGATATGGCCGTTCATTCAGCAGGGGCGGAGTTGGCAGGATTCTTGCGCAGCAGCGGTGTGAAGAAAACGTCTTTTTGTTTGCTTTGTGCCGGGGGCATTGGGTAATGTCGCCCGCGCGTCATCGTGCGTCATAGCCCACGAATCAACCTCTTGTCGTCATCACGTCATGAAGAAGTTCTTCCTCCAGTCCACAGCCGCCATCACTGCCATCGCATTCGTCACCAGTTGTACGAACATCAAGAATGATCAGGATCGTACTCGTGCGGAAGGTGCGCTGGCAGGCACCGTCATCGGCGGCCTTGCTGGGGGCATCATCGGTCACCAGAGCGGGCGCGGTGTTGAAGGCGCACTCCTCGGCGCTGGCATCGGCGCCCTCGGCGGTCTCGCTGTCGGTGACCATGTCGCCCGCAAGAAGGCCCGTTACGCCTCCCAGGAAGCCTGGCTCAATGCCTGCATTGCCCAGTGCGAGCGCGCGAACTCCAATGCCCGCGCCTACAACCGCTCCCTTTCGAGCAAGATTTCAAACTTGGAATCCCGCTACGCCTCCGCCAAGGCCAGCGGCAACAAGGCGGAAATGCGCAGCATCAAGCAGGCTGTCGTAGTATTGCAGAAGGAGTCCAACCAGCAGGTCAAGGTGGTCGACACCGAAATCCGCGAGCAGACCACCGTCGTGAACCAGACCGGCGATTCCGGCCTGAGCAGCCGCGTCACCCAGTTGCGCAGCACCCGCTCCTCCCTGAGCAGCAACCAGGACCGCCTCGCCGACCTCGGCAATCAGATCGACGTTTAATCGCGGAAGGTGTCACAACTCCCGTGATTCTCACATGCATCTGCATTCCATCATGAAACTTCCCAGCATTCTTTCCCTCGCCGCCATCGGCTCTGCCTTGCTGCTCACCTCGTGCGAAACCACCGGTGACCCCAACGCGGGCGGACTCTTTGGCTGGTCCCAGTCCAAGGCGAACTACCGCCAGGCGGAGCTTCAACACCGCCTCTCGGAAGCGGAGAACGAAAACGCCTACCAGCGTGGCCGTTCCAGCGCGCTTGAGAGCGAGTTGTCCCGCAAGAAGCAGCAACAGAACTCGTGGTAACACGCGTTCCCGTCAGATGTTGATTTCCCAGGGCTGGTGGCAGAAGTGGGCTCGGTACGCCGGGTGCCTCGTTCTCGCCACCAGCCTTTTTCATGCCCCCGCGCCGACTGTGGCGCAGACACTCGAGGGCGATGATCCTGCCACGGTTACCAGCCTCGTCCGCGAGGTGGCGGATCACATCACCAAGTCCGCTTACCGCACTGAGCCCCGGGCAGTGATTTACACCAAAGCCCTCAAGGGGCTGGTCGCGCAACTGGGAGAGGCTGCGAAGAGCCAGGAACGCGATTTTTCGACGATGATCGATGACGCGGCGGAGGCCGAGTTCGTCCGCACACTGCAGGCCATCGCGTCCACACCGGGCCAGCGCCTTTCCCTGCGGGAACTCGCGGAGCGGGCGATTCAGGCCTACTGCCGCCAACATGACGCCTATACCCGCTATGTCCGCTCGGATGAACTGAAGCTGGTGAAGCTCATGGGCAAGACCACCGGCAGCGCCGTGGGCATGTCCATCATGGAAAAAGACGACGGCTTTTTCTACTGCTATCCCCTGCCGGGTTCACCAGCGGCGGCGGCTGGCGTCAAAGCCGGTCAGAAGCTCGTGAGTGTGGACGGCAAACCGGTGGAGGGACGCTCCTTGGAATACCTCGCCGCAGTCATCCGTGGCGCCCCCGGCACCGAGGTCAGTCTCCGGGTGGAGCACACCTTTGGCAGAGCCCAGACCATCCGCATCACCCGGGAAACCCTTTCCACGCCCAGTGTGCTCACGGAGAAGAAAGTCTCCGGCTTCATCCTGCGCGTGCGGAAGTTCAGCAAGGAACTCCTTTCCGAGGCCCGCGCCGCCCTCGCCCAGATGAGCCAGGGCAGCACCCTGACGGTTGACTTCCAGGGCTGTCCCGGAGGTGACTTGGACGTGGCGCTGGAGTTCGCCGGCATGTTTATGGAACCCGGTGAGACCATTGTCACCGTGCGCCGCCGCGGCCAGCCAGATGAGGTCATCTCGGCAAACAAGCCCCGCGAATTCAAGCCGGGGGGCGTGATCCTGCTTCAGGACTCTGGCACGGCCAGCGGCGCGGAACTGGTGATCGCTGCCTTGGTCGCCAGCAAGACGGCGCGCGGGGCCAGCCAGGGAACCAAGACCTACGGCAAGGGACTCACGCAGAACGGCATCGACCTGCGCGGTGGCGGACGCCTGGTCGTGACCACCGGCGAACTTATCGCTCCCCAAGGCCAGTCTTGGGACAAGATCGGGCTGCTCCCATCCTTGGAGAACCGCGGTCGCATTTTCCCGAAGGATTGACGAGGGACGGGTTTCCTCGCAGGGAGCGGGACTCGCCGAAGTCCCGTCATTATCGCAGAACCGAAGGGGTTCCACTCAGAAGCTGGTCTCTGCGAAAAGTCACAGCTCCGCACCCGTCATGGCTCACTACGGCACTCCTTGAACTGGGGCTTCGTTTGCGTGGACAGGTGGACTTCAGCCTCCCAGCGTTTCCACGCGCATGCAGCTTGGTTCCTCGCGCACGCACGCCAGCTCCTTCAGCGCCCGGATGGCCTCACGGATGGTGCTCAGGGCGGCATCATCCAGCATGAGAATCAGGGAGGTGGTGTCACTGCCGTCATCCTCGGGTTGGATGACGGATGAGATGCCAATGCCGCGGTCGCCCAGCACCTTTGCGACCTGCGCCAGCACACCAGGGGTGTCCTCGACCGTCAGGCGCACATAGAAGTGCGAGACCGTTTCATCCACCGGCTTGCTCTTGCCATAGAGACCATGCGGGACAAAGCCGCTATGGCGGGCCCCATACACCAGCGTCGCGGCCGCTTCGGCGATGTCGCTGATGACGCTGGAGGACGTGGGGTCCTGCCCCGCGCCTTTTCCATAAAAGAGCGTCTCGCCCACGATGTCGCCATTCACCAGCACCGCGTTGAAAGCGCCGCTGACGCTGGCGAGCACGTGGCTCTTAGGCACCAGGGAGGGCTGGGTGCGCACCTCCACCTTCCCCTGTGCATCCGCGCGGATGACGCTCAGCAGCTTGATGGTGTAGCCCAAGCGGTCGGCGAAACCCATGTCCGTGAGACTCACCTTGTCGATGCCCTGTACAAAAACATCCTCCGGTTTGATCCAGAATCCGTAGCTCAGCGAAGCAAGAATGATGGCCTTGTGCGCCGCGTCCCAGCCTCCGACGTCCAGGGTGGGATCGGCCTCGGCAAAGCCAAGCTGCTGGGCCTCGGCAAGCGCCGCTTCATAGCTCAGGCCCGCCTGGGACATCCGGGTCAGGATGTAATTGCAGGTGCCATTGATGATGCCGTAGATGCTTTTGATGTGGTTTCCGACAAAACCTTCCTGCAGGGTCTGGATGATGGGGATGCCCCCAGCCACCGCCGCCTCAAAGTAAATCTGCACCCGGTTTGCCTCCGCCAGCGCGAAAAGTTCCTTTCCGCGCTCGGCAAGCAGCGCCTTGTTCCCGGTCACGACGGGCTTTTTGGCGCGCAGCGCGGCGCAAACCAGATCGAAGGCCTCCGTGGTGCCTCCAATG
>JAEYUU010000537.1 GCA_023429545.1 Verrucomicrobiota bacterium | reverse complement strand
CCCCAGCCGGTCGCGCTGCCGATGAGATGGCGCACGGGATCCACGGCCTCCTTGGTGCCGAAGGCCCTTTTGAAATCAGGGATGGTGGAACCGAGCACCAGCAAGGCATCACGTACCCTTTTCTGGCTGGCCGGATCCCACTGGGGCGTCTCGAACTTGCCCGGGCCACCGGGCTGCTCCACCTTGATGGCGTCCTGGAGCGCATGCACTTCTGCAAGGTCCTTCGGGTCATTGGGATCCACCAGCGTGCGAAGGGCCACCGCGACATAGCGAGTGCCGGCCTTCGCCTTGTCCAGTTTGTAGGTTCCTGACTCATAGCTGACGTCCGGCACGTAATGGTCCTGGTTGATGACCATCAATGAGCGGAAGCGCTTGCCTGCGTCCGGCAGCGTGACGGTCACCGGGCCCGCATCGAGGTCGAAGATAGCGGACGAATAGAGCGTGTCACGGTTCAGCCGGATCACGGTCTGGTTATCGATGGGAGCGGGCTCGCGGCGATGATTGAACTGGCCGATTTTCCCGCCGCTGTCCTTGATGATTCCTCCGAAGTACAGGTCCGACTCTGCGCGGGCAAAATTGTCCACGGTCACAGCGACGGGGTCTGCAGCGCGTGTGAGTGTGGCGAGAACGAGAGACGCGCTGAGCGCGAGAAATGCCTGGGGGCGTTTCATGTGTGGATGTTTGCTCTTTGATTTTGCTCTCGGTTTCGGTTTCAATCCTTCCTCTCCAGCGCGGGTGCTGTCCATTCGCCCTTCAACGCTTCTGGCTTGGGCCAGTAGAGGCGCATGACGGCGAAGAAGGGCCCCTTGGGAGCAGGGAGCCAGTTGGACTCCCTGTCCTTGCCGGGCGACCCGTGCTGCACGTGGATCGTGATGCCGCCGTCCGCGTCCTTCTTCAGGTCCGGGAGCATGGGCGAATTGATCAGATAGCGGTTGAGGGGGTTTGCGGTGAGCAGACTGGCGGGCAGTTCGTACATGGTGAGTGACCAGAAGGCATTCACCGGAGGAAGCTGACCGGGGGCGAAGCGCAGCGTATAGGCGTGTGAGCCATCAAGCTTCTGCCGGGAGGAGTCGACAAAGTAGACCGGGTACATGGCCTCGTCCTTGGAGTTGCCATAGATGCCGAGCACGGCGCCGGACATTCGGGAGAGGTAGTCGCCCTTCAGGTACTCCCGCGTGCCAAAGGCATCTGCACTGGAACTCTTGCCGGTATCGACCTGTGTCTCCTTGTGCTCCTTGAAAGCGGCCCAGGCATCGGCCATGCCTTGGGCCATCGCCTTCTGCACTTCCGGTGTGAATGACGCGGCATCGAACGATTTCCCTCTGTTGCCGACGCCAATCCTGGCGAAGTCCGCCCGCAGCTTTTGCTCAGCAGGATGCTCAGGGCAGAAGCGCAGTACAAAGTCCAGCACCTTGAAGAATTCCAGCGAGGTCTTTTGCTCATCAGGCGTAAGCGGCTTGATGAACTCAACCTTGGGCGCGGCGGCGGGAGCGGGCTGGCCGAGGAACTGCGAGAGCGTCTGCACCTTGTAACCCGCCTGAATTCTCTTCACATTCTCGATATCCTCCGGGTTGAAGAGCTGCGTCCGGTAGAGCGCGAAGACAAACTCGGTCTCGGAAGGGATCACGGCCTTCACACCGGCCGGTTTCTCACCCCTCCAGCCCGGCCCTGCGAGGAGGAAACTGCCTCCGTCATTGCCGGTGGCCCGGCTGCCAATGTAGGAGAAGTTGAAGGTGTAGGCATCGATCAGTTGGATCGAGAAATACCTTTCCCGCTCCACGGGAGGCACGGTGAGCACCAGCGGCTCGGCCCGCAGATCGACACCGATGTAGGAATAGGGCGTGTCTGAGTTGGGTGTCTGAATCGCCTTGTCCTCCGGCGTGTATACCCGTGCGTTGTTGAACAGCACGTTCCACGGCGCCTTGTATTCCTTCCCTTCGCGATCCACGAAGTAGGAATGCTGGATGCGATAGTTGTCCACCAGCGGGTAACCGTAGATGTAGGCTTCCTTTGCGATGGCTCGCGCTTCCTCCGGCGTGATGGCCTGCGCCGCCACCAAGGAACATGCGAGCACCACGGCGGCACGAACCGCGGTGGTGATCCTGAGAAATGGATTCAAGAGTCGTGTGAGCATGGTGTCAATGTCCGGGGGGTCGATTTTCTGGCTCACGCATGCCCCAATCGAGCGAACGCTTTCTCAGGCGGCGCTTGCAGGGCATCTTCAGGAGCATGGGAATCTGCCTTGCGGCTTCCGGACACGCCATGATTGCGGAGAGTTCTTTGCACAGGTGGGCATGCTTGGTGAACGTGCGCCTGAAGCATGACAGATTCCAGGCTGGATGACCAGCTTGGCAACGGCATGGGTGCCAGATTGAATCATGGTCCTACGATCGCGTGGGAGTGCCGGCACTTTCCGGCCCAGGTCAGGCAGTTCACTCCACGCACTCTACAATTCGAAAAAACCCTGTCGACAAAATAATCGTGACTTCAGGGCTCTCTCTCACCGCACTCCGCCAGCCGTTGCAGGCACCCATAAAATCCAACGATGCGACGCTCACGTTGGGCTTGGGCTCAACTGACGGCGTCCTTTGAAAAGCTCTCTCGAAAGCAGGGGCTTTTCTTTAGCTGTCAGTGTGTGCCCAAGCCGTTCTACGGACTGGATTGAATGGAAGACGAGGCAGTTGCGAATCGTTGAAGGCGGTTCCATGAAGTTTTTCCGCGCCCTCATCCTCCTTTTCGCGATCACCTTTTTCTCGCCTGCATTCTCCGCGCCGCCGAACCTCATCTGGATCATGGCGGACGACCTCGGTTACGCCGATCTGGGCTGTTACGGGCAGAAGGTCATCGCCACGCCGCACATTGACCGCATGGCCAAGGAAGGCATGCGCT
>JAEYUU010000500.1 GCA_023429545.1 Verrucomicrobiota bacterium | reverse complement strand
CTTGTAGATCGTATTCTTTTCCGCAACCTTCTTTTCCAAAGTCTTGCCGTGCTTGGCGAGGCTCCTGATCTCCTGCTTGAGCTGCGTCATCTCTGACTTGGCGGTACTGAGGTCACCCTTGAGCCGGTCGCGCTGCTCCATGAAAAAACTCGTGCCCTTAGTTATGGGTTCCGGAGAGAGCGCCCGGATGTTGTCATCCACAGCCCGGAGCTTGCCCTCGATTTTGACGATCTCCTCCTGTTTACCAGAGATCTGGCCGTCCATGTCCTTCTGCAGCTTGGCCAGGGAGGTCTTGGCGGCAGAGAGCTTCTCCGTCAACCGAGTCTGTTCTTGTCTGTAAAAGCTCGTGCCAGTGTCGAGTTGGGGAGCGTTGCGGATGTTTTCATCCAGAGCGCGGAGCTGGCCTTCAAGCTTCTCAACCTCATTCAGCCGGGTGGTGACTTGCGTTTCCTTGTCGAGCTCCAGCTTGCCCAAAGCGGTCTCGGCAGTGCTGAGATCCCTGGTGAGTCGCCGCTGTATCTGGTCCAGGAATCCGGTGCTGATGGCATTGGGATCGCTTGGGGAGGGGCGGAGATTTTCATCGAGGGCGCGGAGTTGTCCCTGTATTTTGTCCACCTCCTTCTCCTTCGCACCAAGTTTGCCATGCTTGATGCCCACATGATCATTGTGGGATTTGAGCCTCCGTTCGCTGGTTCTCAGGGATGATTTTGCCTTGTTGGTTTCCTTGAGTTTCTCGCCGATATCCTTCTCCAAGGAGCGCTCTTTTTTCTTCTGAACGTCACCGCTCTCCACGGTACCCAGGTCCCGTTTTGCCTTGTCCACCTTTTGCTTCACCAGGTAAACGTCGACCACCGTTTCGAAGACCTACGTGACGCCACCGACCACGGCTCCTGATTGTCCGAATCCCTTGGCGGTGCTGGAAGTCGTATCAAAGGTCTTGGCGACTGAGTCAGTGACAGCCTTGTAGCCCTTTCCCACGTTCTTGACCGTGGTTTTGACGTCTTTGTTCGTGATGACCGCCTTGAACCGCTCGAAGCGGCTCACCTGGGCCTTCTGTTTCTCCAGCCGCTTCTCCACGGATCCCGCGAGGCGGCTCTTGGCGGAGTCGGACAGGGCTACACCTGAAGTCCTGAACGTGTTGGGTGACGTGTCGTCGACGACCCTATTGTCTTGCAGGGAATCTTTGGGCATGGCGATGAAGTGGTGTGGATTGCCTCTTCGCCATACGTCTCAATGCCGTGAGTCCAAAATCACGTTGTCGGCACAATCCTTGAGTGAAATATTAGCGCGCGCAGTAGCAAGAGGGTTCGGCTCAAAAGATGTGAGGATATTGTCACAACGCATTTCTCTCTCTGGAAACCGCAAAGGGTTGCGCCTGAGGTCAACCAATGGAACATATTGTGTGATATATTATACTATAATGTAGCATGCCACTTCTTGCCGGCTCACGCGTTGACGAACAGCGCAGGGTCACCCACGGAGGGGAGTTGCTGGCCGGTCTGCTCAAACTCGCGGACGTAGGCATCGTATTTTTCGCGCCGGTGCTCAATTCCTCGAACTGGGGAGCATATGCCTTGCAGGCGTATTCCATCGCGCTCACCACCTCGATGAGGACGTCATGGGGAATGGCGCGGCTTTCCGTGGCGAGGCAGTAGCGCAGGTAGGCGGCTTCATCCTGCTCGCTCAAGCCGAAGGCCCCGATTGGCAGCATGCGGTTCACCAGGTTGCAGTACCGCATCACCTCCAGGTACGCGTCGACCCGAATACGGAATGGGAGAATGAGCATGAACTGCGCGAGTATGGCGTCTTCCTCGACCTCCTGATCTCCAAAGGCCTCCGTCACGTCATTGATGAAGAAGATTTCCAGGCCGTATTCACGATCCGGCTGCGGATCCTCCACATCCAGGGAGATGTAGAGCCGTTCAAATGGGCTTTCATCGCCGGCAGGTTGGTGATCCGCGTAGTATTCGAACTCTTCGAGAGGTCCGATCAGGGTTTCCAGAGGAGACTTGGTGGCGTCAGACATGGTGGGTGTGGAGTTGCCTGCGCCATACGTCCACTCCTTACCGTGCCCAAATCACGAAGTTGCCACAATTCAGCGTCCTCGTCGGTTGCAGCCTAACGGTGTAAAATTATCGTCACCAATCGGACTGTTTCATGTCATGAAGCTGCCTTCTTGCTGCGAGCCCAACGCTTCTGCACCCCTCGCTGCCACACGTAACGCTGGAACAATACCTTCAGCGCGGCAGTCATGGGAACGGCGAGGATGGCGCCCAAAAGACCACCCATGATCAGCGACCAGACGAATACGGAAACGATGACCGTCATCGGGTGCAGGCCAACACTGTCACCCACAATCTTTGGGGTGATGTAGAGCCCGTCGATCTGCTGCACGACCACGAAGATGACGGTCACCACCAGGGGGAATACCCACCATGGGCTGTCCGAGGGAATCAGATAACTGCCACCCTGCACGGAGGCGATGATCACTGCCGGGACCCAGCAGATGATGATGCCGAGGTAGGGGATGATGCCCAGCACACATAGCACCAATCCAATCAGCCAGCCGAACTTCACGCCCACGATCACCAGTCCCAATCCGGTGGCGATGCCATTGATGAGGCTTACGACGAGTTGCCCGCGGAAGAAGGCGATCAGATAACCATTGATCTCGGTCAGCGTGTCCACCACGTCATCCTTGAACTCCGAAGCACGCAGGGGGACATAGTTCGACCAACTATGCGCGATCTTCGGACTCTCCGTGAGGAAATAGTAAAGGTACAGCGGCACGATGATCATCGAGAGGATGAAGCCGAAGACACCCAGGAAACCGCCTACGCTGGACCGCACGAAGTCCCACAGCTGGCGGCCCATTTCCGGAAGTGCCTTGCCGACCCAGTCACCGCTCAAGAGATCCTGCAGAGTGTAGGCGGCCGCGCCGTTCTTGGCATCGAGCACATTTGTGCCGGTGCTCGCGGTCAATTCCTCGTTCGCAGCAGTGGCGTCAGACACCTCAAGTTTTGCCGGTGCCGGGACGGGCGTTTTAGCAGCAGGAAGGGGGGGCGCGGGGCTCG
>JAEYUU010000471.1 GCA_023429545.1 Verrucomicrobiota bacterium | reverse complement strand
ACCTGGACACCTTGGAGAAGGTCTTGCGGAACCAGAAGGTGGCCGCGTGCGTCTCCGTGCCGAACTTCAACAATCCGCTCGGCTCGTTGATGCCGGATGAGAACAAGGAGCGGCTGGTGCGAATGCTGGCGCAGAGGGAGGTGCCACTCATCGAGGACGACATCTTCGGCGAGCTCTATTATGGCGAGCGCCGCCCTCGCGTCGCGCAGTCCTATGACGAGACGCAGAATGTGATGCTGTACGGCTCCTTCTCCAAGACACTGGCTCCGGGCTATCGCGTCGGATGGGTCGCTCCCGGGCGCTATCATGAGAAAATCCAGACGCTCAAGCTCATCAGCACCCTGGCCACCGCCACCCTCCCGGAGTTGGCCATTGGAGAGTTCCTCGCGACAGGCGGGTATGACCATTACCTGCGCACGGCGCGGCGCACCTACGAGAGTCTGGTAGATCGGGTGAGCAGCGCCATCGCGGAATCCTTTCCGCAGCCCGTGAAACTCACCCGTCCCAAGGGAGGCTTCCTCCTCTGGGTGGAACTGCCGCCCTCCGTGGATGCACTGAAGCTCGATGACCTCGCGCTGGAGGAGAAGATCAGCATCGCTCCCGGCCCGATGTTCTCGGCGAAGCAGGGCTTCCGCAATTTCATCCGCATCTCCTGCGCCAACGAGTGGTCCCCCAAAATCGAGCGCGCCATCGTGCGCCTTGGCGCACTGGTCAAAAAACTCATGTAGCTGGGGATTTCTGGAAACTGTGCACCTTCCGCGCCCCTTGGGGTCGGCCATCTGTATATGAAGAGAAAGCCCTCTCCTGTATCTGGCTGAATCCCCAGTTTGGCGGACCTTGGGGGCATTATGGAACCACTATCCATGCTTCCTCTGAAGATCTTCTTCACTGGTGGCTTTTTTGTGACGATCCTTGTCGGCATCTGGCTTTTCAAGAACCAGGCAAAATGGTTCGCCGTGGATCCGGACAAGCCGGCGGAAACCAGCGGAGAGCGTACCTATTCCAAGGCCCAGATGTTCATCTGTTGGCTCATTACGCTGAAGCTCTTTGCCATGCTGGCGCTGATGGTTTGAACACCTGCCAGTCCCTCGCATGGCGGCGTGCGGCGGGCCGCCCTGCCGCCTTGAATTACAGATTGTTTTTTCGAGTTTCCGCCCCAGTGTAGAGATGGACGCTAGGTCCGGCAAAGCCGGGGCCTGGTTCTTCGTCAAAAGTGCGCCCTAAATGCTGACCTGCCTGACCTCTGCCACCCCGAATCGGACGACCGAACGGAAGCAGGGTGCTGCGTGCATGCTCCCGGCTGGCGAGCGGGCGTTGTTCTGACGCTTTTTGCCCTGCTCCCGCTCTCTCTATCTCTTCATCACACTCACCCGTCCCACTCCCAGAGCCATCCGACAATGCTTCCAGAGCACTCACCGTTCTCACCTGACCAGCGCCGCATCCTCCAGGACCTCCTGGCCGGCTTTTCTCCCGCGCAGCGCTTCTGGCTGGGTGGCTATCTTTCCGCCGGAGACGCCGCTGGCGCCGCTCCCGTGGGTGCTGCTGCCGGTCCGAAATTGACCGTGCTGTACGGGACGGAGTCCGGGAACTCTGAAAAGCTGGCGGACCTTTCGGTGAAGGAGGCCAAGAAGCGCGGCTACCAAGCCGTGGCGAAAAACATGGCGGACATTTCCGTGGCGGATCTGGGCAAGGTCGAGAACTTGCTCGTAATCGTGAGCACTTGGGGGGACGGCGATCCCCCTGAGACGGCCGTTCCCTTTCACAAGGATCTGATGAGCACCTCGCTCACCTTTCCGAAGCTCCGCTACTCCGTCTGTGCGCTGGGTGATACCTCCTACGAACGCTTCTGCCAGATCGGCAAGGAAGTGGATGCGCGTCTGGAAGCTCTGGGCGGCTCCCGCATCTCACCCCGTCAGGATTGCGATGTGGATTACGAGGACGCTCATCGCTCCTGGCTGTCTGCGGCGCTGGAGGCCTTTGGTCCTGTTACCTCCGCTGCTGGCGGCTTGTCGGCGGTGGGAGGCTTCTCCTTTGCGCCTGCGGCATCAACGTATGATCGCAAGAATCCCTTCTCCGCGGAGATGCAGGAGCGCGTGCTGCTGAATGGCAGGGGCACGGCCAAGGAAACCTGGCACTATGAGATCGCGCTGGGAAGTTCCGGCATCAGCTATGAGCCCGGCGATTCGCTGGCGATCGTGCCCCAGAACGCGCCGGACATGGTGGAAGGCATCCTGAAGGCCGCCAAACTCAAGGGCACCGAGGCCGTGGAACTCAATGGCGGCGGCAGCAAGAGCCTGGCGGATGCCTTGCGCGATGACTTCGATATCACCGCCCTCTCAAAGCAGGTGCTGACGAAGTTGCAGGCCTTCTCCAAGTCCAAGAAGCTCTCCAAGCTGCTGGCGGAAGATGGCACGGACCAACTCAAGGATTATCTCTGGGGCCGCTGGATTGCGGATGCCATCGCCGACTTCCTTCCGAAGGGGCTCTCTCCCGCGGATCTCGTCTCCGCGCTGCGCAAGCTCCCACCGCGGTTGTATTCCATCGCTTCCAGTCCGCTGGCGCATCCCGGTGAAGTGCACCTCACCGTATCCTCGGTGAGGTACAATGCGCACGGTCAGGAGCGCAAAGGCGTGGCCTCCACCTACCTTGCGGACCTCGTGGGACAGGGGGATCGCGTGGCAGTATATGGGAATGAGAACAAGAACTTCCGCCTGCCTGCCTCTGGCGATACGCCCATCATCATGATCGGGCCGGGCACGGGTGTGGCTCCTTTCCGCGCCTTTGTGGAGCACCGCGCTGCGCTCGGTCATGCCGGCAAGTCGTGGCTCTTCTTTGGCGATCAACACTACATGTTTGATTTCCTGTACCAGGTCGAGTGGCAGGAACATCTGAAGAATGGCGCCCTCACGAAGCTGGATGTGGCCTTCTCCCGCGACCAGCCGGAGAAAGTCTATGTGCAGCATCGCATGCATGACCGCGCCGCGGAGCTGTATGCATGGCTGCAGGATGGCGCGCACCTCTATGTGTGTGGTGATGCCTCACGCATGGCCCATGACGTGAACGAAGCGCTTCTTGAAATCGTCGCCAAAGAGGGTGGCAAGTCCAGGGAGGCCGCTGAAGCCTACGTCGAGGATCTCAAGAAGGCCAAGCGCTACCAGCGCGACGTGTACTGAACCCCGCCCACCCACCGCCTGCCCGACTTCATTTAGCAAACAACGAACACCGCCGCACGCTCTCTTCCGCGGCCTCATCGCAATGTCAGAAAAGAAACTCTCCGCCAACGAAGGCATCAAGATCCGCTCCAACTACCTGCGGGGCACCATCGCAGAAGGGCTGGCGGATCTCTCCACTGGCTCGCTTTCGGAGGATGACCAGCAGCTGCTGAAATTCCACGGGAGCTATCAGCAAGATGACCGCGATCTGCGTCCAGATCGCCGCAAGCATCGCCTGGAGAAGGCTTTCTCCTTCATGCTGCGCATCCGCCTGCCCGGGGGTGTCGCTACGCCGCACCAGTGGCTGGAGACGGATCGCATGGCCTCCGAATACGCGAACGGCACCATCAAGCTCACGACGCGCCAGGCCTTCCAGCTTCACGGCGTGATCAAGACGAACCTGAAGCGCACCATCAAGGAAATCAACGACTGCGCCATGGACACCATCGCCGCGTGCGGTGACGTGAACCGCAACGTGATGTGCAATCCGAACCCCTATCTCTCCAGCGTGCATGCCGAGGTGATTCAGGCGGCCCGGGAGATCTCCACGCACCTCACGCCGCGCACGCGTGCCTATCACGAGATCTGGCTCGATGGCGAGAAGGTGCGGACCTCCGAGGAGGAGCAGGAGCCCATCTACGGCAAGACGTATCTCCCAAGGAAGTTCAAGATCACCATCGCCGTGCCTCCGAGCAACGACGTGGACATCTTCGCCAATGACCTGTCCTTCATCGCCATCGTCGAGAACGGCAAGGTGATTGGGTACAATGTTGCCGTAGGTGGCGGCATGGGCATGACCCATGGCAATGAAGCCACCTTCCCCCGCATCGCCGATGTGATCGGCTATTGCCCGGCGGACAAGATCGTGGATGTGTCTGAAAAGGTGCTGATGGTGCAGCGGGACCACGGTGACCGCACCGACCGCAAACACTCCCGTCTGAAGTACACCATCCAGGACCACGGCGTGGACTGGTTCCTCAAGCAGGTGAACACCTACCTCGGCTACGATCTGGAGCCGGCGCGGCCCTATCACTTCGAGGACAATGGCGATCGTTATGGCTGGGTTGAAGACGAGGCGGGGAATTTCCACTTCACGCTGTTCGTTTCCGGGGGTCGTGTGCTCGACACGGATGCTTATCCCATGCGCGCCGGCCTGCGTGAGATCGCGAAGATTTACGACGGTGACTTCCGCCTGACCGCGAATCAGAATCTTGTGATCGCCAATGTTTCCGCGAAGAAGCGCGCGGAAGTGGAGGCGCTCCTGGAGAAGTACGGCATGCACCGCGCCCATGAACTGAGTGCGTTGCGCCTGGCCTCCATTGCGTGCGTGGCGCTGCCGACCTGCGGCCTGGCTCTCGCCGAAGCGGAACGTTATCTGCCTGACGTCATCACCAACCTGGAGGAGAAGCTCGAGGAATACGGCCTGCGGCATGATGCCATCACCATCCGCATGACCGGCTGCCCGAACGGCTGCGGCCGTCCCTTCATCTCGGAGATTGGCTTTGTGGGGCGTGGTCCTGACCGGTACAATGTGTATCTCGGTGGCGGTCATGCCGGCCAGCGCCTGAGCAAGCTCTACCGCCAGGATGTGGCGGCAGGAGAAATCACGGACTTGCTGGCGCCGATCCTGGAGCGCTATTCCAAGGAGGCCGACGAGGGCGAACACTTCGGCGACTTCGTCATCCGCACCGGCTATGTGAACGCCACCGTGCAGGGTGACGACTTCCACAAGAACATCAAGCCCGAGGCGATCCCAGCGAGCTAACGCTCAAGAGATTGCCGGGGTAGGAAGCGGCTTGAAACCGCCTTTCTCCCGGGTCTTTTTTCTGGTCAATGATCCTGGTGGTGCGTCGGTTGCATGACGCAGCATTGGATTTCTTGCATCCTTCCGTAAGTAATCTGCGCATGGCAAAGGAGATGGATATCCAGGCAGCGCCCGATCTGAGTGTCGCTCGGTTCTTCTCCCACGGGCGGCACTTGCTGGAGCGGTCGCCGTGCTTTTCTGTCTTCCTGCTGGAGCATGGTCAGGGCAGGGTGCGTGTGGATTATGCGGAGCATGACTTCCGCGCCCCGTGTCTGCTCTTCCTGAGCACCTACCAGAGGGCGAGATTCTTCAGTGCCGTGGAAGTCTCGGGATGGAAGCTGCAGTTTCACGCCAACTTTTTCTGCATCGAAACCCATCATCACGCAGTGGGATGCAACGGGGTGCTCTTCAACGAGGTGTATGAGGTGCCGCTGGTCTCTCTGGATGAGGAATCGCTGGCGGAGTTTGGTCACCTGATGGTCGAGATGGATCGGGAGTTGCGCCTGCAGGATCTCGCGCAGACGGAAGTCCTGATTTCATCCCTGAAAATCCTTCTGATCAAGGCGACCCGGCTGAAGCTTGCGCAGCAAGGACCTGAAGGGCTGGCCGCAACGGCAAGGCCGGAAACATTGCGGAATTTCCGTGATCTGCTGGAGGTGAATTACCAGCAGATGCACCGCCCCAGTGAGTATGCGAGGATGCTGGGTGT
>JAEYUU010000469.1 GCA_023429545.1 Verrucomicrobiota bacterium | reverse complement strand
TCTGGCTGCTCGCCAGATAGACCGCAATGATGATGGCAGGCGCCTCCATCACCGCCAGCAGGGCCGGTGCAAAACCTTCGACGGAGACTTTACTGCTTTCCAGGAATGCGATCACCGCGCTGAACGTGACCGCAGAGACAGAGCCATAGTGCGCGGAAATGGCCGCCGCATTGATGGCGTCAAGTCTGACGAAACCACGCAGGATGAAGAAGCACCACACTGGAATCGCCACACTGAGTAGCACCGCCGCCGCAAGCGGCAGGCCCACGACCGACAGGCTCATGCCCTCCAGCTTCGTGCCACCCTTCATCCCGATGGCGAAGAGCAGGTAGACCGTCAGCGCGACGTAGACCTCCTCAGGGAACTTCAGGTCACTTCTGACGAGGGTGGCAATGATCCCCAGGACAAAAGCAAGCACCATCGGGGAGAGCAGGCTTGAGCCAAGGGAGGGAAGGAGATCCATCGGTTGTTGGCGAAGGCGGTTGAAGGCAGGATGTTACTGGTGTTTCTTATCGTGAACTGGAATACACGAACTGTGATTCTGGTATTGCATTGCTATATTCCGCCGTCAACTGCGCAAATGAAAAAAAAAGCACCAGCAAAGTCTGAGGCCCCCTCGTGGACTTTCCTCACCAACCACGCGCATGTGCTCATCTGCCTGGCTGGGGATCCAGAGATGCGCCTGCGCGATGTTGCCGCCGCCGTGGGCATTACTGAGCGTGCCGTGCAGAAGATCATCACCGAACTGGAGGAGGGCGGCCTTCTGGAACGTGAGCGTCAGGGTCGGCGGAACATTTACCGCATCCACGCCAGGCAGCCTCTGCGCCATCCGGTGGAGTCACATTGCTCAGTGCAGGGCCTTCTCCATTTTATCCTGGAGGCCAGGCCAGTGAAAATGAACAGGTGAGTTCGTCGCCAACAATACGGTGCGATGGTGGGCCGGGCCCGCGCACGGTTGCGCGTTTACATTCCGTTTGATCCAGATGCGACGGCTTTGGCTTTTGCGCTCCCCGGCGTGGCTCCGGATGCGGGAGCATGATGGGACCATGGTCCTATAGACGATCCTGGGCGCGGAAGGCATGCTGACAGCAGCACCCCATCTGTCCAGCGGCCATGAAAGCGCATTTTATTCCTGCCGTCATTCTTGCGCTCGTGAGCGCATCCTCTGCCCAGACTGCGCCGGACACGCCGCCTGAGATGGTCGCCGTCCTTGCCAACGATCGCGCCTTCGAGGCGGCCTACGCGAAGGGCGATGTGAAAGCGCTCGCCGGCTTTTTCTCCGAGAATGCGGAATACACCACGGAGGATGGCGAGACATTGGTGGGCAAGGCCGCCATCGAGGAGAGCATGCGCCTGGCATTTCTAGGCAACAAGGGGGCGAAGCTCACCATCAATGTGGACTCGGTGAAGGTGCTCGCGCCGGAGGTGGTGGTGGAGAAGGGTTCCACCTCGGTGACCGCGAAGGATGGCGAGAAGAATGGTGCCCTGTACACGGCCATTCATGTGAAGAAGGAGGGCAAGTGGAAGATCAATCAGTTGATCGAGACACCGCTCCCACAAGTGACGCCGCAGGAGCGCCTGCAGGAAGTGGCATGGTTGGTTGGCACTTGGGAGGACGTGGACAAATCCACGACGCTGACCGTCCGCAGCGACTTCACCTGGGCACGCGGCGGAAACTTCATCGTGCGCAATGTCAGCGTGAAGAACGCGGGCGAGCCGGTGCTGGAAGGTTGGCAGGTCATCGGCTGGGATCCGGTGGAGGAACGCATCCGTTCCTGGACGTTCGATAGCGAGGGAGGATTTGCCGAGGGCCGCTGGACTCGCGAGGGGGAACGCTGGTTGATCCTGGAGACAGGCGTGAATCCTGACGGTGGCAGAACTACGGCCGAAAATACCATCACCAAGCTCTCCCCGAATCGTTTCGCCTGGGAGTCTGGCAATCGCACGGTCAATGGTGAACCTCAACCAAGCGTGGAGCGCGTCGAGGTGATGAGGTCGAAAGGAGAATGAAGCCATGCACTCACGCGTGACCAAAATACTCGCCTTGGGGGTGGCGCTGGCTGTCGTCTTCGAGAGTGTGGCGGCGCTGGCGCGTGGAGGTGGCCGCGGCGGTGGTGGAGGTGGAAGAGGCGGCGGCGGTGGTAGTTACTCGCGTCCTTCCGGTGGTGGTTCCCGGCCCTCCAGCAGTTATTCGCGCCCCTCTGGCAGCTATTCGCGTCCCTCCGGCGGTAGCAGCTATTCCCGGCCATCGGGAGGTGGGAGCTATTCCAAACCTTCCGGTGGCGGCAGCTATTCGAAGCCGTCAGGAGGTGGGAGTTATTCCAAACCCTCCGGTGGTGGCGGCTATTCAAAACCATCAAATAGCGGCGGCCGGGTACCGACGACGAAACCGTCGACGCCGACGACAAAGCCTTCCAAACCGACCACGAAACCTTCCGGCGGGAGTGGATACGCCGGTGGGGGAGGAAGTGCGTCGCAACTCCCATCCACTACGCGCCCTTCGCAGAAACCGTCAAAGCCCAGTACCGGCGGTGGCAGCGGCTTGGCCAAACCTTCACAGCCAGGAGGAGCAACAGGTCCCTCCCAGTTGCCATCACAGCCCGGTGGCGGCACCACTCGTCCTGCGCAGCCCGGAGGTGGAACAGGTCCATCGCAATTGCCCTCCAAGCCTGGGGACGTGGCACGACCTGGACAGCCTGGTGGAGGCACAGGGCCGTCCCAGCTTCCGACGAAGCCAGGGACTGGCTCAGGGATTGCGTCCGGTTCCAAACCCGCGCAGCGACCGGGCAAGGATGACGTGGGCAAGTTTCTCGGAATGGCAGGAGCAGGTGCCATCGGTGGCGCGGCGATCTCCCAATTGCCCGCGGGTGGTCAACGACCGGGCATTGGAGATCGTCCGCAGGCGGGCCAGCTTCCCGCCGGTGTGGGTGAACGTCCTGGCGTTGGCGAAGGCGGGCGACCAAGCCAGCTTCCCTCGCAACCCGTGCGACCGGAAAACCGGCCGAACTGGGGTGACTGGTCACAGAACCGGGGTGAAGGCTGGCATGACCGCGTGGAAAACCGGCACGATTCCTGGAACAACTGGCAGCAGCAGAACCAGCAACGGATCAACAACTTCCAAAGCACGCGCGATCAGCGCTGGGACAATCTATCAAATGCCCGCAACGACCGGCAGAACTGGAGGGATCAAAACCGCGAAGACTGGCAGGACCACCGCAAGGACATGTGGGACTACCGCTACGATCGCAGGGATGAGGTGTGGGACAACTGCCGTGATTGGTACGATGACGTCTTTGACGATCGCTGGTGGGGAGCCTGCGGATGGCTCGGCCACGGCATCTACCATGGTTTCGGCCACTATCCGCTGAATCCCTGGTGGTGGTGGCGGCCCGTGAACTGGGTTTCCCTCTCGGGTTGGCTCTACACCGCACCACCTGAGCCCGTGTACCCCGACTACGGCATGACGGTCATCTACGAGGACAATACGGTCTATGTGGATAACAAGCCGTTGCCCGTGGAGCAATATTCGCAGCCCGTCGTGGACATCGCAGCGGCACAGGAGCAGGCGCCCCCACCGGTGCCACCTGCGGAAGGGAAACCGGAAGAATGGATGCCGCTGGGAGTGTTCGCGCTTGTCCAGGAGAAGACCGGAACGCCGAACATGTTCATGCAGATCTCCGTGAATCGCGACGGCGTCATCACGGGCGGATATCAGAATACCATCACCGGAGACGAGCGCCCCATCACCGGCCAGGTGGACAAGGCGAGCCAGATTGCGGCATGGCGCATCGGGGACAATCGCACCACCATCTGCACCACCAGCATTGCGAATCTCACCCAGGATGTGTGCACCGTGGCGCTCCAGTTCAAAGGTTCACGTACCGAGTCCTGGTTGCTGGTGCGCATCCCTGAGCCTGCCGCGGCGGGACAAGAGGCAAAGGTTCCCGAGGGCAACCGCGCGCCTCCGCCACTCAAGTCAGCAGTCACCCCTCCAAAGTAGAAAAATAGGGCCGCGCCGGTGCCCAATTCTGTGCTGAGGGCAGGAATAGAGAAAAGAAGCTCCAGCGGGGCAGACTCGTTGAAACCAATTCTGGCAATACACCTCATACATCACCCCTCAATCGACTCTATGAAGCACCCTCGTAATATCATCGTGCTGGCGATACTCTGCCTGCTGCCTTCCTGCGCAAGCAATGAAGAACTGCAGGAGCGCCTGGACGACAGGAATGACGCCTACTACAACCTGCAGGAGAGGCGCGAGATGCGTGCCGACGCAAGGCAACAGCGGACAGACGCTTGGTTCGACCGCGTGATGCACTGAGCGTTTGGGCCGTTCCTGCCGCCGGCGGGGGACTGGGTCATGATCGTTCCCTGATGCTGGCGGCAGTCTTTGCCCGCGTGGTTTTTGGAGATCACCTTCGTGAATGTCGGCGTCCTGTCGCGGGAGGCATGACGGATTCACCAGCCCTTGCCCCCGCCTCCAGACATTTGTGGGTGCGGTGCCCCGGCGGCAGGCTGTGCTATGGTGTATCCTCTTTCCACATTGCTCCGCATCCTGGCAGCCCAGGTGCTTGCCAACACCCTTTGCTCATGAACAAGGCCCCCATCACCGAATTGGGAGAGCGGAAATACGTTTCACCCATTGCCGTCATTGGCGAGGAGGAGTTTTACATTCCCTCCGTCGTGCAGTGGCCAGCCAGCGGCATTCCGGATGACCATCTGCTCTTTGAGCGGGCAGGTCCGCGGAGGATGCTGTATTTCGACCCCAAGAAGACACGCGCCGCGATTGTGACCTGCGGCGGCCTTTGTCCCGGCCTGAACAACGTGATCCGCTCGGTCACCCGCCAGTTGATACGGGGATACGGCGTGGAGCATGTGCTTGGGATCCACGGCGGTTATCGCGGACTGGATCCCGCCCGGGGAAATCCACCGATTGAGCTTACCGATGACCTGGTCGAAGGCATTCACAAGGACGGGGGCACGTTGCTGGGCACTTCCAGGGGGCCGGTGGATGTGTCTGTGGCGGTGAAGTTTTTGATCAGTCGCGGAATCAACATGCTCTTCACCGTGGGTGGAGACGGCACCCAGCGCGGAGGCCATGCTTGTTTGAGGAAGCGCAGAAGCAAGGGCATGCCATGTCCGTGGTGGGCATTCCAAAAACGATCGACAACGATGTGCAGTTTGTCTCCCGGACCTTCGGATATGGCACGGCGGTGGACGAGGCGGTGCGCGTGATCAGCAGCGCCCACAACGAAGCAAGGAGCGTGGACAACGGGGTGTCCCTGGTGAAACTTATGGGGCGCCATGCGGGATTCATTGCCGCAGCCGCCACGGTGGCCAGCCAGGATGTGAATTTCTGCCTCATTCCCGAGCTGCCTTTTGCGCTGAAGGGGGAGGGTGGGCTGCTCGCCGCAATCGAGGAGCGACTGAAAAGAAAAAATCATGCCGTGGTGGTGGTCGCCGAGGGAGCGGGACAGGACCTCCTGGGGACGAGCGGCGAGAAGGACGCCTCGGGGAACACCAAGTTGCAGGACATCGGCCTCCATCTCCGGGAGCAGATGAACGCGCACTTCAAGGCGAGAGGCATCGAGATGATCATGCGTTACTTTGATCCCAGCTACCAGATTCGCGCCTGTGCCGCGAACACCGAGGATGCG
>JAEYUU010000466.1 GCA_023429545.1 Verrucomicrobiota bacterium | reverse complement strand
CTGGTGGTCAATGTGGTGTTGGCCACAATGGTGTGGTGCGGCACGCTTTTTTCCTGGCCGGCCAGGTCCACCACCAGCAGCCCCTCCGCCGTATGACTGCGAATGAGGCCCATGAGATTCTGCCCGTCACTGGTTTCGATGGCATGCGCTTCATAGTCACGCGCCAGCGTGTTACTGGGAAAAAGAATGCTCTCCAGCAGATCGCGCTCGGTACGGATGGCGCCGATCTTCGAGAGATCCGGCCCAAGTGCACGGCCAACATCCCCCACCTTGTGGCACGCGAGACAGGTGCCCTTTCCGATCGCGAAATTCTTCTTCCCCTCTTCGGGCTTGCCCTGGGTCTGCACCCGTGTGGCGAGCGTCTCCAGCTTTCGTTTCTTCGCCTCCGTCAATTCGGCCGCGGCGCGAATGGCAGGTGCGACGATGTCATAAGCCTCAGGCAGCGAGTTCGCAAAGGTGGTCTTGAACGCGCTCTCCTCAATCGCCCCGATGACGGGTGATTTGGCAAAGGCGCTAGCCAGCGCCCTGATGACTTCGGCATCCTTCGTCTTGCGCACCAGCTTGAGCATCTCCTGAAGCTCCAGGGGTCCGAGCGTGGGAATGGTCTGGGTGAGTTGCAGCAACTGCTCTTTGGACAGTGCCACGGTGGCAAGCACGCGTGCTGCTTCGATGCGGGCCGTGATGTTCGTCATGTCCACGAGCAATCCGGTGAGCAGGGTGAACCCCTCGGGGCTCGCGGCTTTGCCACCACGTGACACCGCGCCAAGAGCCTTGAGCCGGAGGGACAGTGGACGCTTCAGGTCGCTGACCAGACCTTGCAGCGCCGCGTCGAACCGATCCGTCTTCAGCCTGATCATCGCTTCGATGATGAGTGCCGTGTCGCCGGGAATTGTGCTCGAAAAACTTTTCTCCAGCGGCTCAATCCACTTCTCATTCGTAATACCGGCAGTCTGTGCGCCAAGAATGCGCCACGCTCCACGGCGCACCGCCGACTGGGCATGACTGAGCATCGCGGCAACGAGTTCCTGCACGGCCACGTCCTTGAAATGCGCCTGGATGACCTCGCCTGCGATTTCGAGTTTTGCCTCTGAAAGCGGACTTTCCTCCATCCACTTTTGCATCAGGGGCAGCATGATTTTGCCGCCGTCCGGCATGGCGCAGGCGGTTCGGCGCACCGCGTTCGACAGATGTGGCGACTTCTTGGGATCCAAGTTCGCGGCGGCGGTCTGCAACCCACGGACTGCTTCTGGGTCATTGGCCCTCTGCGAAAGAATAAGGAGCAGGCGGCTCCCCCGAAGGTCTTCTGATGGGTCGATGGGGGGAAGCTTTTCATCCGCATACAGCGTCTGCACCGCATGCACGATGGCATGCTCCAACGCGGGCTCCGCGGGCGAATTGAGCAGATTGAGAATCGCTTTGCGCACCTGTGGATTCTCGCTGCGCGTTGCAGCCGCCCACACGCATGCCTGCGCACGGTTCCGCGCGTCGTCACCGTTCAGGTGCCGGAGTGCATCTTTCGGACCAGGAATGTCACTCCATGACTTCCGGACTTTGTGGGAGTCGATGTCTGCAGCCAGAGTGCCATCCGGGCCCTTCTTTCTCACTCGGTACACGGCGCCTTTCGCCTCTGGCTTGGCCATCAGGCTGCTCGGGCAGCCGATGCGAAACCATCCACCTGTATCAATGACGAGCAAGTTGCCCTTCCTGTCCTCGATCACATCGGTGAAATGCACGTCCGGAGCATCCGGCAGGCGGAGGAATTCATGTTCGGTGGCCTTGTAGGTGGCGCCGTCAGGCACCAGTTCCATGCGCACCACACGCTGGGTATTGAAATGCGTCACCAGCACGTGCAAGGCACCGGCTTTGGCGCGATCGGAGATCAGGGAGTCGAAGACGCCGCTGTGTGAAACGGTGCAGCCACTCACCGCAACATGGCCGAAGTTGTGCATCACCGGCATGTGCTCCAGTGTGCGCGGCAGTCCTTCGATGGCCTTCATCATGTCGGACCGCTCGTACACGCCTCCATAGAGCCAGTGCATGAGGGTGTCTCCTCGTGGCTGCGAGTAGTAGAGATTGCAGGTGCCGATGATGTCGCCCTGAGACGTGAAGTCGATCTCGGTGGGGTTGTCCGCGCAACCCAGAGCATGCCACTGGATGTCGCTTCCGTCCGGCTTGCAGGACCAGATCCCGCTGGCGAGACCTTCGTGAACCAGAGTGCCATCCTTCTGCGTCACCTTGTGCCCCTTGCGCCCGTGGCACCAGTATAGGCGGCCACCCGGGTGCAAAAAGGGGCCATGCACATCGGCGGCATTGCCGGTGTATTCAAAACCGCCCACGATCATCTCGCGCTGGTCCGCCACGCCATCGCTGTCGGTGTCCGTCAGTTTCCAGATGCCGGGAGGCGAGGCCACATAGAGGCTGTCGTTCAGCCACACAGCCCCTTGAGGAAAAGTCAGCTTGTCCGCGAAGACCGTGCTCTTCTCAAACACGCCATCACGATCCGCATCCTCCAGCATGAGCACGCGGTTGGGCGGATTTGCCTCCAGTTGCTTCTTGTTCCAGTTCAGCCCCACGGCATCGCCCACAAAAAGGCGTCCTTTGTCATCGAGACAGCCCATGATCGGATGCGTGACCAGGGGCGCTGCGGTTGCGGTGACGAGTTCCCAGCCCTCGGGCAAGGATGCCTTGGGTGCTTGAGACTTGATCCTGGCGATGTCTGCCGCGTCCGCTTTCACGACCACGGGGCGCAAGGCGCTCTCAGGGATCTTCGTCGCGTCATCGGGCTTCAGATCCGCCCCCAGAAGACCGCATGCAGTTCCAAGATGAAAGATAGCAATGAAGGCAGAGACACGGCGAGGCATGGCATGGATACGCCCCACCGCCGCGCGCCTTGCACCCGGCGGGTCTGCAACGATGCCTCAGGAGTGACGGGTTATGACACTTTCGTCACGCTGAAACTAAAATCGGGCCGCTTCTCGAACTCGTGCAGCAGCTTCCCATTGGCATCGATATGCCGGAAGACGAAGCGCTTCTCATTCGCCTGGATGTGGCTGAATCCATAGATGGCATTGCTGTATGGTCCGCGACCTGCCACCTTCAGCTCACGCACACGGGCACCACCGCCCCCGGAGAGCACATGGCTGGTTTTTTGTCCTTCGAATTCCAGGTGCTGCAGGTCGTGATCGTGCCCACAGATGTAGAGGTGCACGCCGCTCTCCTGCAGGAGTGATCCGAACGCCGCCTGCAGCGCCTTGGTGTCGCCGTGGGAACCGTTGCTGTACAACGGATGGTGCCCCATTACGATGGTCCATGGCGCGCGCGGTTTCTTGAGTTCCTCCTTCAACCAGTAGAGCTGCTCGTTCTCCTCCGCCTCGATGAGCGAGTTCTTGGACTTGCCGTCCTTTTTGTTTTTTCCGCCACTGACGGCGCGAAAGTTCGTGTCAATGCAGATGAAGGTGATGAGCGGCCTCCCAAGGCTGCCACCCATGTCCTGGCGGTGCCACTTGTTCGGCATGGTCCAGCGGGTACCGGGCTGCTTGCTGTACTCCAACTGCACCAGTTCTCCACCCGGGTTGTCGTGATAGTCATGGTTCCCCAGGATGGCGGGACAGGGGC
>JAEYUU010000459.1 GCA_023429545.1 Verrucomicrobiota bacterium | reverse complement strand
CTGTCGAGCAGATTGTGGATGAGGTGAGGGGACAACTGTCCTCCACCCCAACCGCACCTCAAGCACTTGCCTTCCTGCATCAGGCGCTGGATTTGCCCGAAGCAGCGAAGAAAATTCTGATAGCGGACTACGGGAAGCCTGTGCCGTTCCACCCAACAAGCCCAAGGGCCCCATTGCCAGTAAAGCGCAAGGCAAAGATCTGAAACGACGCACAAACCGCACCGCTCACTCCCCTTTCCCCGTATCAGGATCGGCTTCGTTCTCCTCGGCAGGACGCTCGACATCCTTCTCCAGTTCCTCATCCTCGTCCGGGCGGCCATCAGGTTCGATGTCAGTGAAGGCATTCATGCCTCCTGAATCGCATCAGGTGCGGCGTTTGTCGAGGCTTGTGCGCGGGCCGGACCTGTGAATACTCTGACGCGATGATCCACTCCCGCCTGCTGCCCATTTTTGCCTGCGTCCTTTTGAGTGCAGTGCCTGCCATCTTCGCTGCCGATCCCGCGAAAAGTGCCGAACCCACCAATGCCAAGGAGGCTGCGGAAAAGAAGGCAGCGGCAAACCTGGCTGCCACGGAGGAGAAATACCAGGCGCTGGTCGCCACCCTGCCGCCGGAGGAACAAGCGTGGGAACGCACGCTGCAGGAGAATCTGGGAAACTTCTACCTGCCCATCCACAAGGGCGAGCGGGTGAAGGGCTCGCGCAATGCGTGGGAGTTCGTGAAGGATGATCCCACGCTGCCGCGCGTGCTGCTTATCGGCGACTCCGTCTCACGTGGCTACACCCTCGCCACACGTGACGCCCTGAAGGGGAAGGCGAACCTACATCGGGCACCCGAGAACTGCGGTCCCACGGCGAATGGAGTGAAGAAGCTTGCTATCTGGTTGGGCTCCGGGAAGTGGGATGTCATCCACTTCAACTTCGGCATCCATGACCGCGCCACTCCTCCTGCCGACTACGAGCGGCGCTTGGAGGAGATCGTGCTCCGACTAAAGAAGACGGGCGCGAAGCTCATCTGGGCCAGCACCACGCCAATCCCCCGGGATGATGTGAAGAAGCAGGATCCCGCCTCCATCGTGGAGCGCAATGCCATCGCGGCGCGTGTGATGGCAAAGCATGGGGTGGCGGTGGATGATCTCTTCGGGTATATCACACCCCATCTGGCTGAGGCGCAGAACCCGAATGATGTGCACTTCAATGCGAAGGGGTACCAGATGCTCGGCGGCAAGGTGGCCGCCTCGATCACGGAGGTGCTGGGGACCGGGAAATAAGCGGCCTCGCAGGCGCGCATGCCTGGCAGCGGTTTGGACCGTTGCCTTCAGGCGGGCGTGCGGTTCGCGCTCCAGCGCGAACTTCCTCACCTCCCGGACTTCGCCGCCCCGCCAGTCTGGAACCACAGGTCTCGCTGGCGGCGGAGTTCCTGGATGCGTTCTGCTTCAGAAGCGCTGACGGGACGAACGCCGCTGTTCGCAGCCACATTCGTTGTCGGCAGCTTGCCAAGTTCACCCCTGCGATAGGCAAGGGAGAAAGGATTGTTCGTGCCCCAGGTCTTCCACGGACCATCCGGCACGTCGTCCTCCTCCACAAATTTCCAATCGACCGCCTGGCCACTCCGGAAGCCGAGGTAGTCACGCACGGCGGGGGAGATATCGAGGCCAGCGCCATTGTTCTTGGGGTTCTTCGGGCGCGCATTGCCAAAAACATAGTCGGCATCATCCGTGACGAAGGGGCCGCAGTCACCCCATTGTGCGTAGCACACACGGTCGCCGAAACGGATCGCGATCCAGCGGTCTTCGAGCACGGACCTGCCTTCGCGCTTGAAGGTGCCCTTGAACCAAGGGATGACCTTCCTGGCCTCTTCCTTGTGCGTGTCGTGGTCGATCACATCATTGTACGGCAGTGCGAAATAGAAGGGATTCTGCATCGGCGTGAACTTCGCCGGTTTGAAATTGGTGGCGGCCTTATCTTCGTCGGGGCAGTCATAACCGCCAAAGGTTTTCATCCACTTCGGATCCCAGGAACTTGCGGTGTTCGGGACCGGATTCTTTTCCGTGGCGAGTTCACCCACCCAAAAGATGGTGGTCACGATGCCGGTTTTCCACGGATACTGGGGGCATGCCCCGGGACGTTGATTTGCCTGGTACACCTCTGGTTTGGACAAACCATTGGACGGCATGGTTAGGGAGGAGATTCCCTGGGGAGTGTTGAAGTTGCCATTGCGGTTCGAGATGCTCACTCCGGCAGGAGTGAGGCTCTGGGCGCAAAGCGAACTTGCGGAGAATGGCGCGAGAAGGGCGGCGCCGATCAGAAGGGATTTGATCATTTGTCGTGCAACGAGGGGGTTTTTCGAGCAGCCGAGTTTAGGCACCCAGCACCGCCTCACGTTCAATTATTTGAAGATCATTGGACGAGGCGTCCGTTTCCCATGCATGTTGCAACCACGCGCGCTTGATTTTCTACAACAACATGCGACTACGCGCCGCCGACATGGCAAATCGCATGCCAGCGCGGCGCCATCACCTTTTGCCATGAAGCCAATCTTGTCCCTTTGGATTGTTGTTACTGCCTGTCTGCTTCTGAGCAGTTGCGCGCGACTTGCCGTCGTCAAAGAAAGGCGGCCCCATTTCCGCCCCGTGCGGGACACGGTGGGCGCGTTGGTGTCCGTGGAGAAGGATCTCGCGGACGCGCTCAAGCGTGGTGACCGCGAATCACTCGCGGCGCTGGGCGACTACCTTTCCTGTGCCCGGATGGCGATGCAGGAGCTTGCACGGAACCCGCAGGACGTGGAGGCGCGCGAGATCTACAACTTCGCGGTGGCCCGTGTGTTCATGGTCATCCGCGATAAGAGGCTCGATCCGTGGACGAAGCCGCTGGCGGTACCAGGGAAAAATGGTCAGACGCTGTTGCTCACGCACCGGCCGGACGCGCGCAAGGCCTGGAATCCTGCGCTCTATGATTTCATGCCATCGGATCAGTTTGATGTCGGTGGCATCTACATGAAGGAGCGCATCACCAAGGATGGGCTGGGTGC
>JAEYUU010000358.1 GCA_023429545.1 Verrucomicrobiota bacterium | reverse complement strand
GGCTTTGGTCTGGCAACACGAGTGTGTGCTCATGCCTTTGCCCCTGATGATCCACAGCCGCAAGCTGCGGACGGCTTCGACTGTGACGCGGGTGTCGACTCCGCATCCGGCCAGTAGGGTTTGTCCGCGTCGGCGAACTCGGTCTTGTTCGTCTCATAGCGATCATGGTAGCGGACCCACGCCATGCTGAAGGGAAGGCCATCTTCATCACGGCCCTTCGGCGCCAGGTCCAGGATCCGGTACGTGCCTAGGAGCTGATCCAAGCCGCGTCCGTAGGTGGAGTAGGTGTGGAAGATGTCGCCATTGGCATCCTTGTAATACATGCTGAGTCCCGGGGCTTCCTCGCTGGGGAACTCCATCAGCTCGTAGTTGTAGTTCACCTTGCCGCCGGTCGTTTCCTCCTTGGGGAAGGAGACATGGAAGTCCGAGTTGAAGTCGGTGCCGTAGGAGGACACCCAATTGAAGTGCCAGCCCATGCGCTTCTTGAAGGCCTCCAGCTTGGCCAGAGGCGCGCGTGAGATGGCCACCAACGTGACGTCGCGTGCGGCCAGGTGCGGGAGGGCGGCGTCGTTATGGTCGGACACAAAGGAGCAACTGGGGCAGCCCTCCTGCCAGTCTGGTCCGAACATGAAGTGGTAGATAGCGAGCTGGCTGCGCCCTTCGAAGAGCTCCGCGAGCTTCATCTTGCCCCCGGGTGCATCGAAGACGTAGTCCTTCTCGATCTTCACCCATGGAAGATTGCGACGCTCGGCACTCAACTGATCGAGCAGCTTGGTGGCTTCCTTCTCCTTTTTCAGCAGCTCCTTGCGGGCCGCGATCCATTTGTCCCGGGATACGATCTTGTGCTCCCGCTTCAGTTCCTGCGGCTTGTCTAGCATTGCATTGGTGCTCATAGTTACCTTTCGTTATTGGCATGACGGTCCCTTACCAGCGGGACCTGCCGTGCTGGTTCTTCTGCTGTTTCAGCGGCATGACGAACGGGCAGTTGTCGCCCGGACATGCTTTGCTGAAAAATTCCTGACTTGGAGAGGCTCTGTGTCTCTGTGCTATTTCTTCTCCAAAAATCTCGCGAGGCTGTCGATGATCCTGCCCCATCCACCCGCATGACTGTCGCGGGCCTCCACGGTGGCGAAGCGGGTATGCGTGAAGATCATTTCCGTGCGGTCGCCCCGTTTCAAAAACTCCACCGTCACCAGGGTTTCTTTCCCCTCCGTCTCACCAAACTCTTCTCCGCTGCCATCCTTCTCCCAGTCCCAGGTGTAGACCAGCTTTTCCGGTGGTTTCACCTCCTGGAATTCTCCCACTGCGGTGAAGTACTCACCGTCCGTCTGCTGCATCTGGATACGGAATTTCCCACCCACGCGCACGTCCATGATGGCGAAGGGAATCTTCATTCCCGGCTCCGGTTCCATCCAGAGCTTCAAATGCTCCGCCGAGGTCCACACCTGGTACGCCAGTTCCTGCGGTGCGTTCAGCACGCGTCTCAGGATCAGCGTCGCATTGTCCGGCTTCTGCAATTCATTAGTTGTGGGTGTGGGCATCATCGTCATCGTGTTTGGTCTCCTTCTGAGGTTGTAGTTTCTCCAGATACTTCTCGAAGCCGTCCAGGTTCGCCGCCCAGAACTGGCGGTAGCGATCCAGCCACGCCTGTGCCTCTTCCATCGGCTTGGCATCCAGGGCCAGGGAATGCACCCGGCCATCCTTCCGGCGCTTCACCAGTCCGGCCTTTTCCAGCACCATCACATGCTTCGATACCGCCGCGAGGGACATGGCATGCGGCCGCGCCAGTTCAGTGACGCAGATCTCGCCCTCCGACAACTGGGCGAGAATCCGCCGCCGCGTCGGATCTGCCAGCGCCCCGAAGGTCTTGTCCAGCAGTTCTGAGCTATATTCAACCATATGGTTGAATAATTGCCGAAGTGGAAATGAATGCAAGAGAAATTCTTTGATCCCAGCAAGCCTGATCCGGGCTCAGGAGACTCATTCCCAGGGTTTGCAGCTTGAGCCACAACGAGTTGCCTGAGTCAGAACCTGGCAGGTGAATTCTCTAGGCCAGCATCCCACCCTTCACCTTCTCCACAAACTTCCTTGCCGCCCGCGTGATTTCCATGGCGAGATTCGCTTCCGGTACCGCAAAGGGAGGAACGAACCAGGGGAATAATCCCAGCAAATCATGCGATACCAGCACCTGCGCATCGCACTCGGATCCTGCTCCGATGCCGATGGTGGGGATCGTGATTTTCTCCGTGATGCGTGCAGCCACCTCAGGGACGATGCTCTCCAGCACGATCGCGGCGGCACCGGCTTGCTCCAGGGCCACCGCGTCTTCCACCAGGCGGCCTGCTCCATCAACGGTGCGGCCCTTCTTTTTGTAGCCGCCCTCTTTCAGCACACTCTGCGGCAGCATGCCGATGTGTCCCACATAGCCAATGCCCGCCTCGGTGATGGCGCGCACGGAGTCGATGACATCCAGGCCACCTTCCAGTTTCACTGCATCGGCCCCAGCTTCCACGAGACGCCCGGCGTTGTGCACGGCCAAATCCGGCAGTCCATAACTGTGCGCGGGCAGATCCACGATGACCGGAGCACGTCTCACCCCCCGACGCACCGCGGCGGCGTGGTGCAGCATCATGTTCATGGTCACGCCGGTAGTGTCCGGAAGGCCCAGCACCACCATGCCCAGAGAGTCGCCTACAAGAATGAGATCCACCCCTGCCTCATCAAAGAGACGCGCGGTCGGGTAGTCGTAGGCAGTGAGCACGGCGAGCTTTTCGCCGTTGGCTTTGCGGTCACGTAGCTGCTGGGTGAGGGGATGCACAAGGGGTACTTACATGGTACGAAAGCTGGGCGCAATGAGGTGAAGGGCTAAACGCAAAGGGAGGGGAAACTCAAAGCAGCGAAGCAGGAGAGCGAATTCGGGATACTGAGCGCAATGCTATGGGCGGTAGTTCGTCATGAGAGATGCACGCGTGAACGGACAAGAGTGTCCCCGATCTCTTGGGGTGCGCGGCAATGCCCGGACCTGAGTAGCGCAGAGGCATGCCTCTTACATGGATCGAGAGCACCCTCGCCCCCATTTCACGACGACACTTGTGCACGCGTTGGCGCTCCCACCCAATCCCGCGCCACCACTCGCAGAGGTGGCTCGTCGTTTTGGAGTCTCTCCAAAATCTCACGCACGCTTCGCTCCTGACCCGGCAGCACCAGCGTCGGCCGGATGTCTGCCAGCGGCTGGAGCACAAAGCGGCGCAGGGTCATTCTGGGGTGCGGCAGCGTGAGATCAGGATGCGCGAGCGTTTGGCCATCCGCGTACAGCATGTCCAGATCCACGGTGCGTGGAGCATGATGACCATGCTCAGACGGGCGTCCCAGCTTCACCTCGATGCCGCGCATTTCCCGAAGGAGTTCCAGCGGAGGGAGATCGCATTCCACTTCGATCACCGTATTCAGAAATGATTGAGAGCCCTCGGGGCAGTCCACGGGGTCCGTCTCGTACACCGGCGCGGTGGTATGGAGTATCAGGGTGGGATGTGCCTTGAGGAGCAGGCGCACCGCCCCCTGCAGGTGGTGCAGGCGATCGCCAAGATTCGAGCCGAGGGCAATGCCGTAGATCATGGGAGGAAAGTAGTCCGCAGGCTCGGCGACTACTTTCATTTCAGTCCCAGCACGTCCTGCATGTCGTAGATGCCGGCGCTCTTGCTTGCCAGCCACTTCGCGGCGCGTACGGATCCAGCCGCGAAGGTATCGCGGCTGCTGGCCTTGTGGCTGAGTTCCACGCGCTCGCCGATGTTCGAGAAGATCACCGTGTGGTCACCCACGACATCGCCGCCGCGCAGGGCGTGCACGCCGATTTCCTTCTTCGTCCGCGCGCCCACGTCGCCGAAGCGACCGTGGCGCGTGTCCTTGTCATAGCTCACGCCGGATTCCTCGCAGAGGATCTCCACCAGTCTGCGGGCAGTGCCGCTGGGGGAGTCCGTCTTCATGCGGTGATGCATTTCCACCACCTCGAGATCGAAGGGCTCGCCAAGAATGCGCGCGGCCTGGCGGGTGAGCCAGAAGAGCGTATTCACGCCAATGCTGAAGTTCGGAGCGAAGACAATTGGGATGGTCTTCGCGGCTTCGCGAATGGTCGCGATCTCCTCCGCGGTATGGCCAGTGGTCCCCATGATGAGCGCCCTCTTGTGCTTCACACACGCCGCCACGAGTTCGTTGCTGAAATGGTGCGAGGTGAAATCGATGACTGCATCGCATTTCGCGAGCGCTTCCTCCAGATCATCACCCACGTCGATGCCAGCACCCACCACGGTATCCGGGTCAGCGTCGGTGGCACGAATGACGGCCTGGCCCATGCGGCCTTTGCTGCCGGTGACGAGAATGCGGAGAGAGGACATAGGAAGGGAAGTTGGCGTTTGTTGAGCGGTGGATCGCGAGGGTTGAGCGGTCGTTGAGGGGGGAGCTGTTATGAGGACTCTAAGGGCAGTTGTTTAGTAACAAGTGCTCAACTACCGAAAACAACTGCTCAACTCCTAGATAATTCCCAGCTTCACCATGGTGCCACGGAGCTCGGCTACCTGCGCCTCGGTCAGCTCGCACAGGGGGAGGCGGAGTTCCCCGTCGCAGAGACCCTTGAGGGCAAGCGCGGTCTTGATGGGGATGGGATTGGTCGAGAGCTTCAGGAACATGCCGAAGAGCGGGTTGAACTTCGCATGAATCGCCTGGGCCTGCGCCCACTCGCCCTTCAGGGCGTGCTGCACCATGGTGCTCATCTCTTTCGGGATGAGGTTGCCCGCCACGCTCACGATGCCCTTTGCGCCCACGCTCATGAAGGGGAGCGTGAGGGAATCATCACCAGACATGATTTCGAATTCCTCAGGAAGCAGTTGCTTCATGGTGCTCACGCGGTCCGCGTTGCCGCCAGCCTCCTTGATGGCGCGGATGTTCGGGCAGGCCTCCGCGAGGCGCACCACAGTCTCCACGCCGATCTCAACGCCGCAGCGCCCGGGAATGCTGTAAAGCATGATGGGCAGGCTCGTGTTCTTCGCGATGTCGCGGAAGTGACGGAAGAGACCCTCCTGTGTGGGCTTGTTGTAATAAGGAGCGACGTGCAGCGAGGCGGTGGCGCCGGCGGCCTCAGCTTCCTGCGTCATTTCGATGGCCTCACGGGTGCTGTTGCTACCGGTGCCTGCCATGACGACGCCGCGACCGCGCGCGAAGCCCACGGTAAGCTGGACTACGCGTTCGTGCTCATCGTAGTCCAGGGTGGGGGACTCGCCCGTTGTGCCGCACGGCACCACGCCTTGCACCCCGCCGTCGAACTGGTAATCGATGAGTTTCTGCAGCGCCTCTTCATCCAGTCTGCCGTTGCGGAAAGGGGTGACGATGGCGGTATGGGTGCCTGCGAACATGGGGTTGATGCTTGTGGAAAAATTTGGTGCGGTGCGGTCGGCTGGCCGGCTTGCTTGTTCAAACAGTGACCTCGCCCTCGAAGACAAAGTCTGCGGGACCGTGCAGCGTGACGTTCTGGTAGCTTTCTCCGGCCTTCTCGAATCCGATCTGCAGCGTATCGCCACCGCGGACCAGCACGGAGACTGGCGCGGCGAATCCGTGCAACTCATGCGCGATCAAGGCACACGCCACCATGCCTGTGCCGCAGGCGAGCGTTTCACCCTCCACACCGCGTTCATACGTGCGGATGGAGATGGTGTTTGGCCCGGTCACCTTGACGAAATTTGCATTGGTGCCCTTGGGCGCGAAGGCCTCGTGGTACCGTAGGCCGGCGCCGAGGCCGTGCACATTGGTATTCTCAAGATCCTCCACGAAGACCACCGCATGAGGGACGCCGGTGTTCACGCTGTGGACGCTGAGTTCCACGGCCTCCACCACCAGATTCTGGTTCAGCTTCAGGCTATGCGGCGCGCTCATGTTGATGCGCACCTGATCGCCGAGGTAGTCGGCGGAGATCATGCCGGCCAGCGTCTCAAACTTCAGGCACTTGAGCTTGTCATCATGCAGGCGGTTCACGTACCGCGCGAAGCAGCGTGCGCCATTGCCGCACATCTCAGCCTCGCCGCCGTCTGCATTGTAGTAGCGCATCTTGCAGTCGCCGCCATCCGCCGCCGGCTCGACCAGCAGCATCCCGTCCGCGCCGATGCCACGATGCCGATCACAGAGGCGGGCGATCGCGTCCTTGTCGAGTTGCACGGACTGGCTGCGGTTGTCGAGCATGACAAAGTCATTGCCCGCGCCGTTCATCTTCCAGAATTTGAGCGTGGTGGCCATGGGGAAAGGGGCGGGGAAGCTAGACGGACTTCACGGCATCGACAAGAGGTTTCACGAAGGCGGAAAGCCGCTCCGTGAGCGCGCTGTCTGAGCCGTGCTGTTCTATGAGCTTTACGATCGCGCTTCCCACCACGACGCCATCCGCCATGCCGGCGACGGCACCCGCCTGCTCCGGCGTGGAAATGCCAAAACCCACGGCCACAGGCGTTTCTGTCGTCGCCTTGATGCGGGCCACCTGGGCCTCGATACCGGTCGAGAGCGTGCTTTGTGCCCCGGTCACCCCCTCGCGGGAGACATAATAGATGAAGCCTTCCGCCTGGGAGGTGAGCAGCGGGATGCGCTCTGGCGGCGTGGTCGGCGCGATGAGGCGAATGCGCTTGAGTGCCTCTCCGCCGATGAGTTCCGCGTTTTCGGAAGCTTCGTCCGGAGGCAGGTCGAGAATTAGGACGCCATCCGCCCCGGCCGCCGCTGCATCGCGGTGGAAGTCCTCGAACCCGTAGGTGTACACCGGGTTCAGGTAGGTGAAGAGAACGAGGGGAATCTGCGTTTCCTCGCGCAATTTCCTGATGGTCGCTATCACCTTCGCCGTCGTGGTGCCAGCGTGCAGGGCGCGGTCCGCCGCCATCTGGTTCACGATGCCATCTGCCAGGGGGTCGCTGAAGGGCAGGCCCAGTTCGATGATGTCCACCCCGCATTTTTCGAGGGCGAGCACGATGTCGCGCATTTTTTCCAGGCTGGGATCCCCGGCGCAGATGTAGGCCACGAAGGCCTTCTTTCCAGAGGCGCGGAGGTCAGCGAAGCGTTGGTCGATGCGGTTCATGCGAGGAATCCGGCGTGAGCTATGACAAGGACA
>JAEYUU010000342.1 GCA_023429545.1 Verrucomicrobiota bacterium | reverse complement strand
TGTGGTCGCCGCAGAGGCGCTGGGCTGGATGGGGGAGTCCGGCGCTCCCGCCGCCGCGTTGGCAGACGTCATCCGAACCGGGTCCGTGTACGAGGTGGTCGCTGCGCAAAACGCGCTGGATAACATGCGTGCCGCAGGCCACGTCACCCTGGCGAGGGCTCAGGAGATGGTGCGTGGCGTGAAGTTCAAGGAGCCTGCCAACCGCGTGGCGGACTACATTCTCTCCCTCGACAAATGATGGTCACCGTTGGTTGACGCGGTTAACTCTGATTCATCATGAGACTTCTCCTTTTGCTCTCCGCCCTGTTCGTGGTGCATCACACCACGGCATCCGCACAGACGGTGCAGAAACCGAACATTATCATCATTCTCGCCGATGATCTGGGCTGGGCGGATCTGCCGTGCTACGGGCATCCTTTTCACGAAACGCCCAATCTGGATCGGCTGGCGAAGGAGGGGATGCGATTCACCCAATTCTACGCGGGACCGGTGTGCTCACCCACGCGGGCGAACCTGCAGAGCGGCCAGGATCAGGCAAGGTTCGGAATCACGCAGCACATCCCGGGACACTGCCGGCCCTTTGCAAAGCTGAGCGACCCGGAGGTTACAAAGCAGCTTCCGCTGGAAGTGAAAACGTTCGCGGAGCGGCTGGGTGATGCGGGATACAAGACAGGTTACTTCGGAAAGTGGCATCTCGGTGGAGAAGGTTTTGGGCCTAAGGAGCAGGGCTGGCAGAGCGCTTTGGAGGCGAAGGGGAATGTGGTGACTTCCAAGGTGAGTGGCAAAGCTGAGGCGGGACGTATGGCGGACTTCCTCGCGCAGAAGGCCATGGCATTCATCGAGGAGAATAAAGATGGCCCCTTCCTGCTGCAGGTGTCGCACGCTGCGGTGCACATTCCGCTCTCCACCACGCCTGCGCTCCTGGCCAAATATGAGGGGAAGAAAAAGGTGCAGGGCCATCCCTGCAATCCCACCTACGCAGGACTGCTCGAAGAAATGGACCAAAGTGTGGGCCGCATCATGGACACGGTGGATCGCGCGGGACTGGCTGGGAACACACTCATCATCTTCCTTTCCGACAACGGGGGACTTGAGCATGAGCAGAGCGGCAAAGTGGTCACCACCAACAAGCCGCTGCGTGGAGAGAAGGGCACGCTCTACGAGGGCGGCGTCCGTGTGCCTGCGGTCATGCGGTGGATTGGACACGTGCCTGCCGGAACTGCATGCGATGTCCCGGCGATCACCATGGACCTGTATCCTACCTTGATGCATCTCGCCGGAGTGACGCTTGAGGAATCAGTCGCTGCCGGGCTGGATGGCACAAGCCTCGCCGGGCTCCTCGAGGATCCCAAGTCAACCCTGGAACGCCGTGCTCTTTTCTGGCACCTGCCGCATTATCATCACAGCACGCCCGCGAGTGCCATCCGTCGTGGTGACTGGAAGCTGATCGAGTTCTTCGAGGGCAATGAACTGGAACTCTACAATCTGAGAGCAGACCCCGGTGAAAGCCTGAACATGGCGGCCATGGAGAAGGCGCAAGCGGAGGAACTTTGTGCGGCGCTTTCTGCATGGAGGCAGAAGGTGGGCGCACGCATGCCGGTGCCCAATCCAAATCACGATCCTGCCCGCGAGACGGAACTGGGGAAGGGGAAGAAGGCGGAGTGAGAGACGACCGGGAGGGGGGAATCTAGAGTCTCTGATTCGGCCTGAATAGATGAAATGGGCGGGCAGTCGCCTTCGTCTAGAAATCCACCATGCGCTGCTTCCTTTTCCTGCTGACCCTTGCCACGCTGCTCTTGACGCACCCGATCGAGGCAGCGCCGAAGCCGGACATCATCGTCATCCTGTGTGATGATATGGGCTTTAGCGACATCGGATGCTACGGCGGCGAAATCGAAACGCCGAATCTGGATGCGCTGGCGAAGGGCGGACTCAAATTTACACAGTTCTACAACACGGCGCGTTGCTGCCCGACTCGTGCGTCCTTGCTCACTGGACTGTACCCCCACCAGGCGGGCATCGGTCATATGATGGATGACAAGGGACTGGACGGTTATCGCGGGGAACTCAGCCGAAACGGTGCGACGATGGGGGAGGTGGTGAGGCCAGCGGGCTACCGCACCTATGCCGTGGGCAAGTGGCATGTGACAAAGAAGGTGAAGCCGCAGGGCGAAGCAGAGAAGATCAACTGGCCATTGCAGCGCGGATTTGATCGCTTTTACGGCACCATTCACGGCGCGGGCAGCTTCTTCGATCCGAACACGCTGGTGAGAGACAACAGGCTCATCTCCCCCTATGCGGATGCAGAATACAAGCCAGAGCAGTATTACTATACGGACGCCATCAGCGACCACGCGGTGCGGTTCATTTCGGACCACGCAAAGGTGGTCAGGGACAAGCCATTTCTCATGTATGTGGCTTACACCGCCGCGCACTGGCCCATGCACGCGAAGGAAGTGGACATGGCGAAGTACCAAGGGAAGTATGCGGCAGGATACGATGCCATTCGCACAGCACGCCTGAAAAAGGCGCGGGCGCAGCAGGTGCTTGACCAGCGATTGGAAATGACGCCGCAAGCTGGCGGCAAATGGGAGGACGTGAAGGACCGCGCCTACGAAGAACGTTGCATGGAGGTGTATGCCGCCATGGTGGACTGCATGGATCAGGGCATCGGACGCATCGTCGCAGAGTTAAAGAGGCAGGGCAGGTTTGAGAATACCCTGATCTTCTTCATGCAGGACAATGGAGGGTGTGCCGAAGGCATTGGGCGTGGAGGAAAGGGCGGGAAGAACAAGCCCAATACCGTGCCACCCGTGGAGCGTGCTGCTCTGCCCACGCTGCCTCCGCTGGCAGCAGACTATCTCCAGCCGGACATGATTCCCAAACAGACGCGCGATGGTCATCCCATGCGTCAGGGATACGGTGTGCTGCCGGGAGGCGCAGACACCTACTGTGGCTATGGAGAAGCGTGGGCAAATGTGAGCAATACCCCCTTTCGCGAATACAAACACTGGGTGCATGAAGGCGGCATCAGCACGCCGCTGATTATGCATTGGCCTCGGGGGACGGATAACCCGGGCCGGGTGGTGAAGGATCCAGCCCACCTCATCGATATCATGGCTACGGTGGTGGATTTGAGCGGCGCCTCCTATCCGAAGGAAGTCAATGGAAACACGATCACTCCCATGGAGGGAGTGAGCCTGAAGGCACCGTTCACTGGAGGGAAGGTGAGCCGCTCGCAGCCCATCTTCTGGGAGCATGAAGGGAACCGGGCTGTGCGCGAGGGGAAGTGGAAGCTGGTGGCAAAAGGCCCACGCGGTGCGTGGGAACTGTATGACATGGAGGCCGACCGCACCGAGCAACATGACCTTGCCTCCCAGCATCAGGACATCGTCACGGACATGACCGCGAAGTGGGAGACATGGGCGAAGCGGGCGCAGGTCGTCCCCTGGATCTGGGGGCCACCGTATGGAGAGCCTGCGGTCAAGAAGGCCCGGCAGTGACTTGTGCATGATGCCTGCGCCTGCTTGAACGGAGGGGTTGCGCGGGGAGG
>JAEYUU010000312.1 GCA_023429545.1 Verrucomicrobiota bacterium | reverse complement strand
CAGGGCGTGCTGGCTCCGAGACCGCGATTTTCGAAGCTCAGGCCGGTGTATTCGTTCTGGAGCGCCTCCATCTGCGGACGCCATCCGCTGCCCGCGACTCCGATGCCCTGGATGAAGAGAATGGGCGTGCCCTGGCCGATGACTTCGTAGGAAATGGTGACATCGGGACGCGGGAGCGTGGGCATGGGGAGGTATGGCGCATACGTGGCGGCGGAGCAAGGGGAGCTACTGAGGGCAGGTGTGCCCCCGAGCCTTGAGGGAAGCGATGGGTCTCCTTCCGCGTGCTCGGAGAAGGTTGCAATTTGGCGGGTCCCGTTGTTCAGGGGTGCCATGCTTCGCCGTCGTTTGCTGCTCGCAGTTGTTCCGTCTCTCCTGGCCATGTCAGTCAGTCGTGGTGTTTCCACCGCGGAGGATGCCGTGGCTGCGAATGTGGAGAAGGCGCACCAGCAACTCTGGACGCGCTTTATGGATCAGCATGATCTGCTGCTGGATTCCACGGGGCTCGATGGTTCGTATGATCGACCCACACCGGAAGAGTGCCTTGCGGGCAAACCGAATGCCCTCGCGTGGTGGACGCCGATTGAGAATGGCGCGATGTTCAATGGTGGCTACCTTGATGGCATCGTGCTGCGATGGAAGCAGTCCAGGAAGGAAGAGGACCGTGCGAAGGCGAGGCGATTGGTGAAGGGGCTTCTCTTCCTGAACTCGGTGGGAGACACGCCCGGCTTCATCGCACGTGGGGTGGCCACGGATGGGAAGACGCCCTATCCCATGGGCTCGAATGATCAGACCGGTCCGTGGTTTTACGGACTGTGGCGCTATGTGGAGAGCGGCATGGCGGAGCCGGAGGAGAAGAAGGAAATCATCTCACGCATGGTGAAGGTGGCGGACGTGCTGGCCTCCAATGGCTGGCTCATGCCCTGCCAGCAGCCCGCGCCCGCGAAATACCGCGGGAGCTTTGCCATGATCGCGTGGGAGGGGGCGCCGCGGCTGCTCTTTCTCTGCAAGGCGATGCATCGACTGACCGGTGATGCGAAGTGGGAGGATCGGTACAAGACACTGCTCAATGAAAGCGGCGGCGAGCCGAAGCGCACGCGCCTTCAGGTGTGCGAGGAGGGCATGCACTTCGACAATCCCAAGCATCGCCATAGCTGGACGGGTGTGAGCAGCGGTGCGCCTCTGCGCGCGCTGTGGGAGATGGAGGCGGACCCCGCGCTGAAGGCTTCCTTTGCGAAAGGGCTGCTCGCGAGTGCCAGGCTGTCGGCGGACAGCCTTGAGCTGCACTCGCAGTTCCGCGTGGATGCGCCCCAGAAGTTTCATCATGACTGGCGGGTGCTGAACCAATGGTGGAAGCCGCAGCACAGCGAGCAGGAGGCAGTGGAGGTGGCCATGGTGCAGGTGCGTGAACTGGGGAAGCTCTCGCCGCAGCGCTACCAGGAGTTCACCTATGTGCGCGAGCCGGTCTTCGCCGCGTGGGTGGTCACGCTGTGCCCGGATCGTGCGTTCGTGGAGCAGCAGCGTGAGAAAATTCGTGCCGTGCTGGGGCACTACAAGTATGACAAGCTGTACTACTCGCAATTTTTCCCCGCAGAAGCTGCGTGGCACCGGCTGAACGGTGGGGAGTGATTTCCAGCGTCGGGTTGTGTCCCAGGAGTTCCATGAACCATCCAGCATCTGGATTTGGCGTGGCTGCGCGGTAGTGTAGCCTGGCGCCACCCGTCGGGCATTCCATGAAACTCTTCCACCTGCTTCTGAGCACTTGCTTTGCTGTGGGAGGCATCGTCGCCGGCATCTCGTGGAATCTCCTCCGTCACCACTATATGGAGCGCCGCAGAATCAAGGATGGAGGTACTACTTTTGGAAGAACTCCGAGCCTCCCGTGATGCTGAGAGAGGAAAAAGAGTGCGCGCTCTACATGCGTGCAGGCCTGACCGTGGCAGTAGTCGCGTGGGTGACGCTCGTACCGCTCATCTGGATCTTTGGCCAGTCAGGCCGGTAGAGGCGGGTTTCACATCAATCTCGTCCGTGTGCATTCCCTTGCGAAGCCAGCCACGCGCCGCCCGCTTCGAGCATCATCTCCGCCAGGGGATTCGGGACCGAGTCGTCCGGTGAAGAATTCGGCGCAGGCACGGTGTGATCACCCTGCATGTTTTGAGGAACATTCGCCTCGGTAGCATCCGGCACGGCGCTCATTCCCACTGCCCCCGGCCGGCTTCCGGACAGAGCTCCGAGTTTCGCCAGCCTGAGCATCACCTCATCGAGCTGCCTCTTCATCGCTGCCAGCTTTGCCTCCTGTCGGGCGAATCCATGGATGACTTCATCACGAGACTCATCGATCTGGCGCGAGAGCATGTTCAGGCGCTCGCTGAGCTTCTTCCGGTTTTCAGACTGCCCTTCCTGCTGCTTCTTGAACCCTTCCGACGTGCGATTCAGCAGCTTGTCCAGCATCGCCGCGATGGGCTCGAGGAGTGGGCGGAGCAGTCGTTTCAGCATAACACAGCGGAGGCTTGGCAATCGATGGATGAAGCACCCATCAGCAGGAATCTCGCCCGTACCGGATCAGAACTGCGAGAGGAACCGCGCGTCGTTCTCGATGAGATGTCGGATGTCCGTGATGCCGTGAAGGATCATGGCGAGGCGATCCAGGCCCATGCCGAAAGCGAAGCCGGTGACCTTCTCGGGATCGAACAGCTTGTCACCACGGGACTTGCACACCGCCTCGAACACGGCGGGATCCACCATGCCGCAGCCGGCGATTTCAATCCAGCGCGCTTCCTGACCCTTGGCCTCCAGCTTGATGTCGATTTCGAAGCTGGGCTCGGTGAAAGGGAAGAAGTGCGGACGGAAACGCACCTGCGTCTGTGGGCCGAAGGTGTCCTGAAAGAAATACTCTAGCGTGCCCTTGAGATCCGCGAGGCTCACGTCCGTGGCGACATAGAGACCTTCGAGTTGATTGAAGACACTGAGATGCGTGGCATCGATCTCATCGCGGCGATACGCGGCGCCGGGCGCGATGATACGTACGGGCAGCGCCTTCGCGACCTCCATGGTGCGGATCTGCACGGTGCTGGTGTGTGTGCGCAGGAGGCGGCCGTCAGGGAAGTAGAAGGTGTCCTTCTCGTTGCGCGCGGGGTGGTCGGCAGGTGTGTTCAGCGCATCGAAGCAGTGCCACTCCGTCTCGATTTCAGGGCCATCGGCGAGGGCGAAGCCCATGCGGCGCAGGGTCTGGATGGCGCGGTCGCGGATGCGCGTGAGCGGATGCAGCGCACCGGAGCGGCAGGGGCGGCCGGGCAGGGTGACGTCGATGCCCTTCACGGACTCGGCGTCCTTGGCGGATTGCAGCGCCGTGAGTTTCTGATCGATGCCTGCGGTCAGTGCGGTGCGCACTTCGTTGAGCTTCGCGCCCACGGCGGCCTTTTGATCCGGCGGCACATCGCGCATGCCGGCGGACACCGTGGTGAGGCGGCCCTTCTTGCCGAGGAAGTTCACGCGGAAGTTCTCCAGCGCAGCCTCATCGGAGATGCCTTCCAGGGTGGTGATGCCTTCGGTGCGGATGGTGTCGAGTTCAGCGAGCATGGGAGATTGAAAAAGAAGAATGGAAGAGGGGAAGGATGAAGGCATAGCGAGTGCCGGGCAAACTCAGAGCGGCATGGCGAAGTGATGAGCAGAGATGTTCATCCCCTTGTGCAGGTAAAAGCGGTGCGCGTCAAACCGCTGCACACCGGAGTCGAGGTGGAACTGCGCGCAGCCGCGGCGGCGGGCCTCCGCCACGAGCCAGTCAAATAGCGCGCTGCCGTAGCCGCTGCCATGGTCCTGCGCGCGAGTCACCAGGTCATCCACATACATGTGGGTGCCCCAGGAGAGATTCTGGCCGATGCGGAAGCCGGTGAAGGAGCGGACCTCGCCCTCATGCTCCACGAAGGCAAAGTTCACCCCGCGTCCCTGCGCCATGATGGCGGCATGGACAAACTCCTCCACCTCCGCGAACTGCGGACGCAGCTCAACGGCGACCGCATGGCAGCGCGCCAGCGCCTCCTGATCCACAGGATCAATGAGGCGGATGGCAATGTCGGCAGGAGCGGGCATCTCGTAGAGAAGTGGAGGAAGAGGGGACAGAATGCAAAAAGCCGGAGCATGGGAGCCCCGGCTTTTCCTTGAAGGGTATGAAACCAGACTATCTGGCTGGGAAGGCAGCGCCTGCTTAGGCGGCGGTCTTCTTCAGCGTGACGCCGGTCTTGTTGCCCAGGGCCTGCTTGACCTGATTCACGAGGGTGGCGAAGGCGGCTTCGTCCTTGATGGCGAGGGCGGAGAGGACCTTGCGATCAAGTTCAATGCCGGCGGCCTTGAG
>JAEYUU010000263.1 GCA_023429545.1 Verrucomicrobiota bacterium | reverse complement strand
TGACAGTTGGGGGGGGCTGGTGGGGCTTAAACTTCGGGATTCAAACCCCGCAAACCGCTCCTTCAATGCGTGACTCTTGCCGAACTGAAGGTCGAAATTGAAAAGCTCCCGCCGGGACAGCAGCGGGAGTTGATGGATTACGCGATCGTTCTCAATCGCAGCTGCCGAAAAGAGTTTTTGCGGAGGCTCTCGGAGAGTTTGATGACAAATCGCCGGAGCGGTGGATGGATCTGGATGAGATGGAAAAACGGTTTAGAAACTAACGGCTGCCAATGATATGCCTGAAGACTCTCCTTCCCTGCCAGGGTTAGAAAGCTTCGTCCCCAAACTCAGAGTTCCCGCTCCCGGAAATTATCCTGGGACGCTCGTCCAACTCGCCATCGAACGTGCCTTCTACATGGGAATCGTCCCTCAGTCCGCAGTTACTCCGTACTCAATCAAAAACTTACCGCGAGAACATCGACTGGGGAACGATGCACTAACCACAGCCAGAAGTTTGATGGCGAACTTCAAGGGCGTCTTTTGGGGCTGTCCACAGGGATACTTCTCACTGTTGATCTCAAAGGAGCGTCATAGCGACTTCGACTCTTATCCGAGGAAGTTCACGGCACGATTCGATTCCGTGGGGGCGATGTGCATCACCAGCTCTGGCAACGTTGGACTCGCTCTTTCTCATCCTGAGAAATTCTCTCATCCAGTAAAGAGCGGCGCGGACACAAACCCCTATTCGGATACGCTCCTAGAGCTGACTGAGGGCAGCTATGCCATCACGGTGACGCAACTGTATCGCTGGAAGAAAGCCCAGTTTGGCAAGACCGACCCGGCACACCTGCACTACCACCTCTATGTTCAGCCGCTGTCCGAATTCGGTGGTTCCGTAGCTACAGAGATTCCATGGTTGAGTTTTGACCCGACAACCTGAGCATGGAAATGGGCGTCTGATTTCTCACACCCCCAACAACTCTCGCGCCTCTGCCTGGCCTGCCGCAGGTTTGCCGTATTCGCTGGCAGTGACACGGGCCAGGGCCACGAGGTGGCGCCAGCGGAAGCTGGGGCGGGTGCGGTGGAATTCATCCCAGATGGTCTGGTAGTACTTCTCCGCGTGGAGGGCGCCGTCTTCGCTGACAGCATAGCGCAGCAGGAGTTTGAAGACGGGCTCTTCGGAAATGCCGAGCTTGCCACACTGATGCACCACGGCGGCGGAGTACGCCTGCAGGCCGCCCTTGATAGATTCATCCAGTTCGCGCAACAGACCCTGTTCGTCCTTCGACTTCACCTGGCTAATTTGATTCTTCATCGGCACCGGTTCCCATTTCAGGAAGTCCCTGCTCTGTCCCGGAGCGCCGCGATCCCGCGCCACCTGCCATGCGGCGAGAATGAGGCAGGCATAGGCATTGCGTCCTCGGGCGATGCTGGAAAGGTTGCGCCATGCGTGTATGGAGTCCGTGGCGTGCACGCCGACGGATGCACCATGAACGCTGCCCGTGGGAAGTCCCGGCGATTCGTAGGCCGGAGGTCTGCCAAGGTCGCGCAGGACAAGCTGGTTCGCTGCCAGTGAGATCGCCTCACCGATGGCCATGGGATCAAACCCCTCCGCGAGCGCATGCGCCACGGCTCCTGCCGCCTGCTCGGGCGTGCCTTCAAAGATGGTCTTGCTGAGTTGCTCGACATACGCGTCCTCCGCGGAGCGTGTGCCCGAGCTCTTCTCCAGAAGCTTGTGCTCGTCGAGCAGCTTGGTGAGCATGCGGCTGTGCTCCTCCCACTCCGGCTTGCGATACTTCTCGGCCTTCAGGCAGTAGTGAAGCGACTGCCGCAGCATCGTGCCCGCGTTCTCCTCGCCTACCACGTCCAGCAGATCCCACGCGCGGTAGGGCAGCACCGTGCGATGCACCTCGGGATTTTCCTGCACACAATACAGCAGGGCATCGAAGGCCTCCTCAGAATCTCTGGAGACCATGCGTGCCATGAGCCTTTCGGCGGCTGCCTCATCCTTGGTCTTCATCACCTGTAGCAGTTCCGTGGGCGATGCCGTCTGGCCGGGAGCCTGGCCATCCACCTCATGCAGCACTTCACTGCCCCGCCCGCCATGCTCCTGGATGCGGTTCGTATTGCGATAGAGGACCTTGAAAATGGGCAGCGCCTTTTCCTTCTCCGACTGAATGGTGCCGGACATGGAGAGCGCCGGGCTCAATGCCATCAACGTATGAAAGCCCACGTAGTCTTCCCCGCCGAAAGTCCGCGCATTCGCCAGCACGCCTGCGGCCACCAGTTTCTTCAGCGGCACGCCGGATTTCATCTTTTCCACCAGAGCTGCCTGCAGGCTGGCGATGGGCGTTTCCTGCATGAAGCAGACCAGCGGCTCCAATTCCCCAAAGTTGAGCGCTTTGGGGCCGTCCGCGGCTGCGGCAGGGGCAAGACCCAGCTCGGCGGCGAGCGCAGGGCCGATGGTGGCGGCGATGGTTCCCTTGCCTACGGTGGACAGGAACGAGCGTCGGGATTGCAGTGCATTCATAATGACCTCCCGGTTGAATTGATGTCTTGCGTGGAGTTTCCCAGTTTCCTGACAATGGGGCAAGGGATAAGTGGAAAGGAGCTTGGGTAGTGCAAAGGTCGCCCATGCTCACCGAGCAAGAAGCCCTGGACCACATCCTCTCCTGCGTCACGCCGCTGCCCGCTCAACGGGTGCCACTCCGCGAGGCATTGCATGCCTACGCCGCGCAGGCAGTACATGCCACCGTCCCCCTGCCCGGCTTCGACAACTCCGCCATGGATGGATATGCGGTGCGCGCGGAGGACACACGCTCAGCCGATGCCCTGCGGGTCATCGGAGCGATCGCCGCGGGCGACGTCGCAACCATTTCGCTGGATCCTCACACGGCCATCCGCATTTTCACCGGCGCCCCCATGCCTGCCGGGGCGGATGCGGTGATCATGCAGGAGGATGTAACGACGGACGCGGATCGAAAATCCATCGTCTGCAAGGAACCGGTCGATCCCGGAGAAAACGTGCGTGTACTCGGCTGCGATCTTTGCGTGGGACAGCGCATCGTGGAGAAAGGCGATCCGCTCAATGCCGCGCGTCTCGCCGTGCTCGCCTCGCAGGGGCTGAAGCAGGTGGACATCGCCGAAGCACCCCGCATCGCCGTGGTCACCACCGGAGACGAACTCATCCCTCCGGGCGAGTCTCTCGCTCCTGGAAAGTTGTACAACTCCAATGGCGTCATGCTGGAGGCAATGCTGCGAACTGCCGGAGTTTCATCGCAGATCACCCTGCGCCACCTGCCGGATGTTCTCGATGCGACGGTGGCATCACTGCGGGAACTGCTGGAGGATCATGACTTCATTATCCTTTCCGGCGGTGTATCCGTGGGAGAGCATGACTACATCAAACCCGCGCTGAAGGCGCTCGGCATTCCGGCGGAGTTCTGGAGGGTGAAGGTGAAACCTGGCAAGCCGGTCCTCTTCGCGAAGACCAGCGCTTCGTCGCGGCCCTGCCATCTCTTCGGCCTGCCGGGAAATCCCGTTTCCTCGCATGTTACGTTCCAACTCTTTGTGCGTCCTGCCCTGCTCAGGGCCATGGGCGCGGGTGATGCCCACCTCAGCCTCCCAGCCGTGCGCGCCACGCTGACCCGTGCCATGACGAATCGCGGCGATCGTCCGCACTACATCCGTGGCCATCATGAGGATGGGAGATTCTCGCCAACAGGCGTGCAGCAGTCTCATGCGCTATTCAGCTTGAGCCGGGCGAACGCCCTGCTGCGGATGGAGCCAGAACAGGAACTCCAGGAGGGTGATGCGGTGCGGGTGCTGCTCTGTGAGCGGGGATGACGTTTTCGCCCCCGTCAATGCGAGAGACGGCATAGTCACAGATCCGGAGCAGATGTTGGGGAAGCGATTGGCGAGAATCTCCAGGAATTTGCACGGTGTTGTCCTGAGGGCCGTCGGCCGTTCGTCAGGGCATTGAAGGCGTCGTGCCTCCCGAAAGGGTGGAGCGCCGCCATTAAGTCACCGCAGACTATTCCATCCAATACCAAGCAAAGCCATGAGCTCGAAATCCGCCATTAAAGAAGCCCCTGCCAAGTTATCCGTGGAGCCTGTGCCCAACGGCATGCACACAGTAACCCCCCACCTCGTCTGCGCAGGAGCGTCCGACGCCATTGAATTTTACAAGAAGGCCTTCGGCGCCACCGAACTCTGCCGGGTTCCCGGCCAGGACGGGAGGCTGATGCACGCCATGTTGGGCATCGGCGACTCACACGTGATGCTGGTCGATGAAATGCCGGAATGGGGCGCGCTGGGTCCCAAGGCCCGCAACGGCACCTCCGTCACCATCCACCTTCAGGTCGAGAATGCAGATGGTCTCTTTGAACAGGCCGTGAAGGCTGGCGCCACCGTGGTGATGCCCATCAATGACGCCTTCTGGGGGGACCGCTACGGCATTGTGCAGGATCCGTTCGGCCATCAGTGGTCCATCGCCACCCACGTGCGCGATGTGAGCCCCGAAGAACTGATGAAGGCCGCCGCCGAGAATCCCTGCGGCGAAGGCTGCGCGGCCTAGCGTCGCCATACTTCGCTGCCAACATCTGCGTCCGAAACAAATACAACGCCCTCCTGCTGCGAGGCGGGGGGCGTTTCCTGTGTGTGTCACGGTTCAGCTCCTGCCGGCTTTCAATCTCTCCTGCTCCGCGCGCACTTCCATGACACGGTCGCTCTTGGCGATGAGTGCGCGGCCGCAGATGGCATCCCAAGGGACAGGCTTCGACTCGATCATCCCCTCGCCTGCCTGCCACACTTCATAGCCAACAGTGGGTGTGGCGGTGGTGCAGTCGATATCGAGCACCATCCACATCTTTCCATCGTGATGGATGGTAAAGGTCTCCGGCGACACCACGGCCATGGTATTTTTCTCGTTGGAACTGCCCAGCGGCCCGGCGGTGAACTCCACCCACCTGTCCTTGATATGATATCCAGCGGAGAAATGGCGGTCACCGGAGAGGAAGATGACCCCTTCGATACCCTCCTGTTGCATCCACGCCAGCAGGGCATCCCGCTCCGTGAGGAACTTCGCCCAACTATCAGGCTGGCTGAAGGTCTGCCACTCGCTGCCGCTGGCGAGGATTTTCACGCGTGCTTTGCTGGCCTTCAACTCACGCTTCAACCACGCCAGTTGCGTAGCGCCCAGCATGGTTTTCGATGCGTCATCCGGTTCCTTGTTTGGTGTGCGATGCCAGCGGACATCGAGCATGAAGAATGCGACGCCGCTGCGCTCGAACGTGTGATAGATGGCCGGGTCCTGCGGCTCCACGCTGCGGGCGGGATTGGCCCAGTATTCAAAGAAGGCCTGTCTCGACTGCTCCTTTCCCTTGGCGGTGGAGTCGCTGTTGTTCGGGCCGAAATCATGATCGTCCCAGATGGCGTACATGGGACGCTGTGCGGTGATTTCGCGGAAGCCGGCAAGCTGTCGATGCGCCGTGTAGTAGAGGCGCTGCCTTTCAAGATCGGTGCTGTCTGCGTAGTGATTGTCCCCCAGCATGAGGAAGAGATCAAAATTCGCGCGCGCTGCAATATCACCCCACGCTGCGGCGGAGTGCTCGGGCAGACGACCCACACACGAGCCAAGCGCCACACGAATGCGACCATTCGTTCCCGAAGGCGCTGCCGTGATGAAAGATGACGCCGGAGAGTCGCTGACGACCCGGTCATCCAGCAGCACTTCGTAATAGAACCGCATCGCAGGCTGCAATCCATGCACGCGAATGGCCGCGGTGCGCCCCGTGTTCTCATTCACTCTGCCTCCGATGAAATCCCTCGGAGCGCTGAAATCCGCGTTCTCACTCACACGCACCTTCAGGTTCGCCGGCTTCGACACCTTCACCCAAATCCACGCCTCGGCATCACTCACATGTCCCAGCATAGGTCCCGCCTCCAGGCATGCTGGGCCCGGAATGGAAGCCATCGGTGCAATCTGGGGAAGCTCAGATTGCGGCGCGGTTGGCTTGGCCTTGGGTTTGGGGGATGCGGCTGCCTTGGCCTGCGGCTTGGGAGATTCCGCGGCAAGGGAGGCCGCGGCAGGCAGCGCGGAAGTGGCGGCGATGAATTCGCGTCGGGTCATGGACGATGAATACAGTAAAGATTTGAGTTTGATCGGAGAATGAGTGAAGAACTCCTACCTTAAAGGCCCATGATTCTTTCAAGATACGGATGTGCGCGGGGAATACCCTCGCCATCTGGCCCCCTGACGAAATCGCCACTTCACCACGCCCTTCCTGAGGGTGATTATTCTCCGAAAAAATTTGGCCGCGATGTCCTGCGTGCACGGACACGATCGTCATGGCATTGCAAGGCGCAAGGCAACCCCATCCAACAAGCTCCTACTTTTCGAACCTCTACCTCAGATTGCATTGACATGAGTACCACAGCCCCCCAAGAAACCACCTCCGACCGCGATCTCGTTCTCAAGCGTACCCTGAATGCATCGCGTGAAAAGATCTTCAAATGCTGGACTACTCCGAAACTGATGAAGGAGTGGTTCTGCCCCAAGCCCTGGGCGGTCTCCCATGCGGAACTCGATCTTCGTCCAGGTGGCTCAAGCCTGGTAGTGATGCGCAGTCCTGAAGGCCAGGAGTTTCCCAACAAGGGCGTGTACCTCGAAGTGGTGGAGAATGAGAAGCTCGTTTTTACGGATGCCTACACGGAGGCATGGGTCCCCTCTGAGAAGCCTTTCTTCACAGGCATCATCCTTCTCGAAGATGCGGGCGGCGGGAAGACCAGCTACACCGCCATCGCCCGCCACTGGACGAAGGAGGACCGCGAGGCGCATGAGAAGATGGGCTTCCACGAGGGATGGGGCAAGTGCGCGGAGCAACTTGAGGAATTGTGCGCCAAAATCTGAGATGGATCTGCTCACTCATCATGGGCCCGGGAAAGCCATGCAGACAGGTCCGGCGAGCCTTGGATTGATGCACTCATCCGAGATTGCGTTTGATCTTCAATGCAACGCCCTGTTATCTGATGGTTCCCCCAAACCCACGATGAGTGCTGAAAAAGTCTCGCTCGATGGACTCCGAATTGATCGCTCAGCGATACCCAAGAAGGAGCGCCCTGCATGGCTGTTTCCCAGCATCATCATTTTGCTCGCGGTTGCGGGGGGAACCACGTGGTGGTTCATGCGGCCGAAGCCCCTGCCTGTGCAGATGGCGGTGGCCTTGGAGCAATCCAGCGGCTCCACCTCCACCCAGCGCACGCTGCTGAATGGCTCCGGCTACGTCACGGCGAGACGCATCGCCACCGTATCCGCCAAGGTCACGGGCAAGGTCATGGAAGTCCTCGTGGAAGAGGGCATGAAGGTGGAGCAAGATCAAGTCGTGGCCCGGTTGGACGCCTCCAATACGGAGGCCAGCCTGCGTCTTGCCGAAGCGCAACTCGACTCCGCAAGGAAGGCGCTGGAAGAAACCAAGCCCAATGTCGTCTTCGCAGAGCAGGAGCTGAAGCGTTTCACGGAGCTGGCGCAGTCCAAAGCTGCGAGCCAGTCCGACTTGAACAAGGCGGATGCGGAAGTGAAGGTGCTCCAGGCCAAGCTGGTGCGTCAGATGTCGGATGTGACCGTGGCCGAGCGTGAAGTGGCGCAGTGGAAGCAGCAGGTGGATGACACCATCATCCGCGCGCCCTTTGCAGGCATCGTGACCTCGAAGAACTCACAGCCGGGCGAGATGATCTCGCCCATGTCCGCCGGCGGCAGCTTCACGCGCACGGGTATCTGCACCATTGTCGACATGAGCTCGCTGGAGATCGAAGTGGATGTGAGTGAGAGCTACATCAACCGCGTGCAGGCCGGGCAGCCGGTCGAAGCCAAGCTGGATGCGTACTCGGACTGGAACATTCCGGCGAAGGTGATCGCCATCATTCCCACCGCCGATCGCCAGAAGGCCACGGTGAAGGTGCGCATCGGATTCGAAAAGCTGGATCCCCGAATCCTGCCTGAGATGGGCGTGAAGGTCTCCTTCCAAAGCGCGCCTCAAGACCTGGCAGAGGCAGCAACCCAGAAACAGCGCCTCGTCATCGTGCCCAAGGAGGCAGTGCATCAGGATCGGGGCACTGACGTGGCCTGGGTGGTGAAGGACGGACGTGTGGAGCGACGCGCCATCACCGTCAATGGGACGGATGCGGTCAACACCACCGTGGCCGCGGGAATCACCCCCGGAGAGAAACTGGTATTGAATGCACCGGCCGAACTGAAGGACGGCGTCAAAGTCACGGAAAAGAAATCATGAGCGCTTCGAACGACATCCTCGTGGACATCAAGAATGTCTCCAAGAACTTCAAGCGTGGCTCGGAGGAGATTCACGTGCTCTCCGGCCTGAACGTCGAAGTGAAGAAGGGCGAGTTCCTCGCCCTCATGGGGCCCTCCGGATCGGGCAAGTCCACCCTGCTCAATCTCATGGGTGGGCTGGATCGCGCTACCCAGGGCTCCGTCATCGTGGGTCCGGATCGCATCGATCAACTCTCGGATGGTCAGCTCGCCGCGTGGCGCGCACGGAACGTGGGCTTCGTCTTCCAGTTTTACAACCTGCTGCCGGTGCTCACCGCGGAGCGGAATGTAGAGCTTCCCCTGCTGCTCACGCACCTCTCGAAATCCGAGCGGAAGAAACACGTGGAAATCGCCCTGAATGCCGTGGGCCTCTCGCATCGCACCAAACACTATCCCCGCACCCTCTCCGGCGGTGAACAGCAGCGTGTGGGCATTGCCCGCGCCATCGTGACCGACCCCACCATCCTGCTGTGTGACGAGCCAACTGGTGACCTTGATCGAAAGTCTGGTGACGAGATCCTGACCCTGCTGCAGACGCTGAACAAGGACCACGGCAAGACCATCGTGATGGTCACGCATGATCCCCACGCCTCCGCCCGAGCCTCGCGCACGCTGCATCTGGACAAGGGGCAGCTCTCCACGGAGCCGGTAGCGTAGCGCCACCTGAATCTCGAAGGTGCTCTGCCTCTGCTCCATTCAGCAACCTGCTCACTGAATACGGACTCACTGATTACTTTCCCCTCCATCGCCCTTCCGCTTTCTTCCCTCGTTCCCCCGATGAAATTCCTCTCCCTCGTCTGGAGCAATCTCAAGCGCAAGAAGCTGCGGACCACGCTGACGGTGCTGTCGATCCTGGTGGCGTTCCTACTGTACGGATTCCTCGCCTGCATCAAGGCGGCATTCACCAGTGGTGTGAGCATGGCGGATGCGGATCGGCTGGTGACGCGGCACAAGGTGTCCATCATTCAGTCCATTCCCATGAGCTACGAGTCCCGCATCCTGAGGGTGCCGGGGGTCACACGGGTGGCTCCCCAATCGTGGTTCGGTGGGATCTACCAGAACGACTCGAAGAACTTTTTCGCCACCATCGCGGTAGAGCCGTTGTCCTTCCTGGACATGTATCCGGAATTCACCGTGCCCGCGGATCAAAAGGAACAATGGCTGAAGGTCCGGAACGGCGCCATCGTGGGTTCAGATGTCGCCAAGCGGTTTAACTGGAAGATCGGCGATACTGTCCCCTTGACCGCCCCTATTTGGGGCGAACCGAAGGGCAAGACATTCTGGGAGTTCCAGATTGTAGGCATCTATACCAGCGTGAAAAAGAACGCAGACCTGACATCATTCTACTTCCGTTATGACTTCTTTGATGAAGCGCGCGAACGCGGCAAAGGGGAAATTGGATGGTTCGGCATCCGTATCGCAGACAAGGATCAGGCGGCGTCCATCTCAAAGATCATTGATGAGGAGTTTGCCAACTCCGCCTACGAAACCAAGACGGAACCTGAGGGTGCCATGATGGCGGGATTCGCAGAGCAGTTGGGAGACATCGGCACGATCATGTTTGCCGTGGTGAGTGCGGTCTTCTTCACCATCCTTCTGGTAGCCGGAAATACCATGAGCCAATCCGTGCGTGAACGCACCGAGGAACTGGGCGTGCTGAAGGCCATGGGTTTCACGAATGGCCTTGTCCTGGTACTGGTGCTGCTGGAGTCCTGCGTAATTGCGATGCTCGGTGGCCTCATAGGACTGGCAATTGCGTGGGCCATAGGCGCTGGGGGCAGCCCGGCTCCAAGCGTTCTTCCCGTATTTTTCCTGCCTCAGAAGGATCTCATCATCGGCGCATGCATGGCAGTGGTGCTCGGCATCGTAGCAGGGGCCATCCCGGCTTTCCAGGCGATGAGACTGCAAATCGCCGTGGCCCTGCGCCGCAATGGCTGAACTTACCGGAAGGAACCCAATTTTTTCCCTGATGAACCTTTTGCAGCAAATCCTCTCCGTCATCGCCTTCAGCATCCGCACGATTCCCGCGCGGCTCGGCGCATCCACCTCCGCGGCCATCGGCATTGCAGGCGTGGTAGGCGTGCTCGTGGGTGTGCTCTCCATCGCGGAGGGATTTCGCCATGCCATGACTGCAACGGGCTCGAAGGATGTGGCCATCGTCATGCGCAGCGGGGCGGACAATGAAATGACGAGCAACCTCTCCAAGGATGAAACACGCCTGATCAGCGATACGCCGGGCATCGCTCGTGGAAAAGAAGCGCCGCTGGCCTCAGCAGAGCTGTTTGTAATCATCGACCTGCCCAAGCTCACGACCGGCACGCCGGCCAACGTGCCGCTTCGGGGAGTTGAGCCTCCGGCCTTCGACATCCGTGGAAACATCAACATGGTGGAAGGCCGCCGCATCGAGTTCGGCAAGAATGAGATCATGGTGGGTGCGGGCGCGGCACGCTCCTTTGGCGGGCTGAAGGTGGGGAACTCGCTCAAGATTGGCGTGAACACCTGGCAGGTCGTGGGCATCTTCACCTCCGGCGGAGGCGCCGCTGAGTCCGAATTGTGGACGGATGCCGCCGTGCTGCAGCCGGCGTACAACCGTCCCAACGCCTTCCAGTCCGTCTATGTGAGACTCGCCTCGGTGGGCTCCTTTTCCGAGTTCAAGGACGCGTTGACAAGGAATCCCCAACTCAAGGTCAAGGTCCACACGCTGGAGGAATTTTATGCGGACCAGTCCACCGCCACCTCTGCGTTCATCACCGGCATCGGCACCTTCATTGCCGCCATGATGGCACTCGGTGCACTCTTTGGCGCGCTCAACACCATGTATAGCGCGGTCTCCTCCCGCACCCGGGAGATTGCCACGCTGCGCGCCCTCGGTTTTGGCGCGCTGCCCGTGGTTCTTTCCGTGCTGGCAGAGTCGCTTACCCTTGCCCTGGCAGGCGGCGTGATCGGTTCTGCCCTGGCCTGGCTGCTTTTCGATGGATATCAAGCCGCCACGATGAACTTCCAGACATTCAGCCAAGTGTCATTCGCCTTCGCGGTCACACCGAAGCTTCTTATCCTGGCCGTTATCTGGGCGAGCATCCTAGGCATTCTCGGGGGAATCTTCCCGGCCATCCGGGCTGCGAGACTGCCAATCGCCTCCGCACTACGCGAGACGTAAGCACTGTTCGCAGGTTCGACGCGAGGGCGTCAATCGCTGTTGATGGAAGCAGCGGCGACCCCGATGAAGCCGAGAATCAACGCGGCTGGCAGCAGAATCAGGAACAACGGTAGCAGCAGCAACGCAATGAGGGGTGCAGCAATCACACAGGCGAGGGCGATGGCCGAATTGGTGGGATGAGCCAGCCAGTCCAGCGCAGGTCCGCCCACCCTGCAAAACGCCTTGAAAAGGGGCGCGTGTGCGATGGGCTGGAAGACCTTGGCTTCACGCAGCATTCGCGTGCCGTTCGGGTATCCGTCGAGAAAGGCGGTAAGCCCGGGCACCAGTCCCGCGCCCTCCGCATGTAGGGAAGTCGAGTTCATGGCAATAATAGGTTGGAACTATCATGACATGATACGTTCAATGAGGGCAAGCCCTATCTTTGAAGCGTGAGTGCCTCAGCCCCAGCCCTTTGTCCGGGTGCGGTTGCCGCAAACATTCACCTTGATGCCCAGTTCACGGGCAAAGGCCGCCTTGGTGAAGAGGCATTGGTCGGCGGATTTCTCATCATTCGCATAAGCCACCTGGATGTGGTTGGCCTTGTGTTTGGCCATCAACTGGTCTCGACTCACGCCGTACGTCACGGCATGCATGATGGGCCACTGCGGGGTGGTGGCCTCCCAGC
>JAEYUU010000245.1 GCA_023429545.1 Verrucomicrobiota bacterium | reverse complement strand
GCGGCGAAGCGAGCCCGAAAGCTGGCGGCGCTGAAAGGGGCGAACGCGGCGAAATAAGGGAAGGGGGGCTGGCGGGGGTTGCCAGTAGTAGCGGGCTGGTCGCTCGTCACACAGGTGGGCAGGCAAGCAAACTGGTGCTGCCACGAAGGCGGTGCGCCTTCGGCGGAGAATAGCTCCTGCACCCGAGCATCATGCTGTTGCGAGTGGTGAGCCTGCATAGCGAGTCAAAGCCGCCCCTCCTTGGGACTGCGGTTCATTAAGAAGTGAGTCAGAGTGACTCGAAAACTGCGTCACAGCAAGGAGGGGAAAGTGTCAAGATGGCTCTAACAAAGCTCGTTCGTATGCATTGCGGAGGTTCATATTGTGCTCGTAGTGAGTTGAATAGTGAAACGGAATCCCCTTTGGCATGTCCAATGCGTCTCTATTGGCAGAACCCCAAACAAACAAATTTAGCATAGAACGACTCACTGCCATGAAACTCACCAACTACCATCCCTTCGGCCTCACCCGTGCGGACATCAATGATTGGTTCCAGCACCCCTTGGCCGGTTTCCCGTCCCTGTCCCGATTCTTCAGCATGGATTCCCCGCTGGGACGTCTGGCGGCTGATGTCCATGAGGACAAGGATAACTACTACGCCTCCTTTGAGGTGCCCGGTGTGAAGAAGGAGGATGTGAAGGTCGAACTCAACGACCGCCTCCTGAGCGTCACCGTGACCAAGAAGGAGAAGAGCGGCGAGCAGGAGTCCAGCTTCACCTCCACCCGGTCCATCTCGGTGCCGGAAAGCGTGAAGGCGGATTCCATCTCCGCCAAGGTCGAGGACGGCATCCTCACGGTCACCCTGCCGAAGGGCGAGGACCGCAAGGGCCGCACCATCGAAGTTGCCTAAGCGACGAAGCGAAGGCGTCCCCAAGCAGGCGGCTGTAGACCCCCAGCCGCCGCCCTGCCTCACAAATCCACCCTTCCAATCGAACCCCACAAGCCAGCCGGACTGCGGCCGCCACCTTTTGAATCAAACACCTCCATCAGTATTCCCCTCCATGAACACCTGCACCACCTCCACTTGCGCTCCTGCCACCAGCCGCACGGCTCCCGCGGAGCACCTTGTCACCCCGCGCTATGATGTCCGTGCGAGCAAGGACGCGTATGAAGTGCGCGTCGAGTTGCCCGGCGTCCGCAAGGACGATGTGAAAATCAACTTTGAGCGCGGCCTGCTCACGCTCAAGGCCGAGCGCCAGGGCATCGCCCAGGAAGGCTGGAAGACGCTCCATCGCGAGCTCAACCGCCTCAGCTACGGGCTCCAGCTCAAGGTGAACGCCCCCGTCGAGGACTCCGCCTTCAGCGCCAAGCTCGAGGATGGCGTGCTGACCCTCACCCTGCCGGTGAAGGAAGCCGCCAAGCCCCGCGTGATCGCGGTGCAGTAACCAAGGCGCAAGCGGCAGCCGGTTTGACAAGGCAACCCCGGCCTGGCCAGGCAGACAGCAGCATCTCTGTGTAAACCCAAACCCCCGCAAGGCCCTGTGGTGCTCCGGCGTCGCAGGGCTTTCTTGCGTCTGGGCTGCAAGGCAGGGTGATGGGTGGAAACGTCGAATAAAGTTCCGTGTCTCCGTACCGGGTTCACGAGGCCTCACGCGCATCGCTATCGCAGGTTGCAAGGAGATCTGTTTGGATACTCCATATGAAAATCCCCCGGGTGCTGTTCGCAACATGGCTTTTCATGGCCACCGCCTCTGCTGTCTCCCACGGCGCGGAGAAAGCGACGGCGCCAGAGAACGCAACCCCGCCGGGATCCGTCGAGGCGACGCCTATTCCCATCGTCTGCGAAGTTGTCTCCGTTGCGGGGAAGCCGGTGGCGGGAGCCAGGGTGTATGTGAGCTGCCCGTCCTCGCGGGATCGCATGCTGGATGATCCCATCATTGCCCAGGGCACCACGGATGCGGAGGGCATCTTCCGCGCCAGCTACATCGTACCTGCACATTGGAAGGCATTCTACGCCGCCGTGGTAGTGGACGCGGGGAAGGACGGCATCGGCGTCGGCTCGGTGTTTCACCATCCGCCAAGGCCCTCCCCGGAGAAGTATCCCATCCAGCTCCAGCCCACGACGGAGTTCACCGCCACCATCCTGACCCCCGAGGGCAAACCCGTCGCGGATCTCGAAGTGTGGATCGACTACTTCGCCCTGGCGATGCCGGGGGACATGGCGGGGCACCCATTTCTTTCCGAGGTGAGCCGTCTACCCGGCAGCTTGTGGAAAGCCCGCACGGACGCCTCTGGGAAATGTGTGATGCCCATGGTGCCCAAGGGCGCATCGCTCTATCTGAAACATGGTGACAAGCGCTGGGCACAGTTCACAGGCAGGCACAATATCATCGTGAAGCCGCTGGCGAAAGCGGACGGCACTGAGGCCCGGCTGCAACTCGCTGCGCCGGGAACTATCAAGGGTCGCATGCTTCGACCGGACGGCAGTCCCGCTGCTGGCAGCATCGTTTCCATCATCGATGGGCGTCCATATGTGACTGCCTATGCTGGTGAGGCAAAAGTAACTGATAGTGGTGAGTTCATCATCGCGCAGATACCACCCTCGACTTACGATCTCCACTACGACACCCTGCCGCCGCTATTCGAACGCTGGATTGGCGCTGAAAGAAAGGGTGTGGTGGTCACCGCAGGCAAGACCACCGACATCGGCGATATCATCGTCACGGAGGCTGCCTATGTCACCGGTGAGGTGGTGGATGCGGAAACGGGCAAGGTGATTGAAGAGCCGCTGACCTTTCGCGTGGCTGCTGGTCAGCATGAACTGCGCTATCGATCGATGCGTTATCCAGGCCCCGGATATCATCCGCCGGGCAACGACGAGGCCGTGCCTGTGGAGGTGAAGGGTGGTGAGCGCAAAACGATCACCTTCAGGCTGGCGCCCGTGAAGGCGGAGCAGCAGGCGACCGGCCTGGTGCTGAACGAAGCCGGTGAGCCCGTGGAAAATGCCCATGTCATCATGCAGGGCTATGGCGAGTCGCCCTTTCCCACCAGGGCCACCACGGACAAGGCGGGAAAGTTCACCCTTACCCGCGAGAAGAATGCCAGCCTGGAGATGGTGCTTGCCTGGAAGGACAAGGCCATGTGCGATCCCGTGCCTCTCGTACCCGGGAAACCGGTGACGCTGAAGCTTCGTGAAAAAGGCTGGGGCCATGTCATCGGGTCGGTGATGGATGCCTCAGGGAAACCTGTCGAGAATGCCAGCATCAACTGGTTCCTTCCTGAGCCGGTGGCCAAGGGCGGCCCAGTAGCCAGCACCGTGCGGAGCGACGCGCAGGGAAAGTTTGAGTTTCCCCGCATGTGGACACGGAAGGAGGGGATCACCTTCTTCTGCAGGGTGGAGGGATATGGCAGCGCTTCGTTGCTCGATGTGATGGTCAAGGAAGACGCCCCAACCGAAATCAAGTTCACCCTGGCAATTGCCGACCAGTTCGTCGCAGGCACGGTCGTGGATGCGGCGGGCCATCCGGCAGCGGGCGTGAGTGTGTATGCGAGCGGCACCGGCCAGTCAGGGAATGCGCGGGGCGTCACGGATGCTCGCGGGGGCTTTCGTGTCGAAAAACTCGTTGCTGGCAAGGTGACTGTCCGCGCGGTGAAACGTTCCGAGGACTCCAGCGGGGAAGCCAAGCTCTCGACCCACACCGGAGAGCAGGATATCCGTCTGCAACTTCCCGAAGCTGTCGGTGAAGTCACCGGCATGGTGGTGGATGCCGCAGGCAGACCCTTGCCCATGGCGAAAGTAGAATCCTATTCCCGAGGCAGGAAGACGACTGCGGACAAGGATGGAAAATTCAAGCTCACCGGCCTGATGAAGGGTTGGTTCACGGTGGACGTGCAGTCGGTGAATGAGAAGGGCGATCTTCTCAAGCAGCGCCTGCGTCTCAAGCCGGGCATGAAGGATGTGAAGATAACGCTGCCCGCGAAGAACAAAGAAGAGCCTGCCTTGCCCGCGGATCCTGTGGACCTCGTTGGCAAGCCTGCGGCTGAGGTGAAGATTGCCACGTGGGTCAATTGCGAGCCCCTTCCCGCGATGGGCAGGGGCAAGGTGCGCATCCTCGACTTCTGGGGCATGGAGTGCGCCCCGTGCATCGCCAGCTTCCCCAAGGTGCAGCAGTTCTGGGAGGCGCACCGGGACAAGGGGATTGAATTCCTCGCGACCTCCAGCTTCTACCCCGTGGAGGAGGTGAAGGAGTTCCTTGCCAAGCATCCCAGCTACACCTTCCCCGTGGCCCTGCGTGGTGACGACTCCTCCGCAGACCTGGACTACGACATTCGCGGCGTCCCCACCTATGTGGTCATCGATGCCTTTGGGAAGATCGTATCCCAAGGACACGACTTCGAGGAAGCTGCGAAGGTGGCGCTGGGGTTGGTGGGGAAGTAGTCGGTGGTGGTGAGTGATTGGCCGCAAAGTGACGCCAAAACGCAGACGGGCGGAAGCACATTCCTTATGAAGCAGCGAAGGCCTGCTCGATGCTGTTGACTCCTTCCGCCATGCCGATGATGAAGACGCCTTCGCGCTGCTCCGGCCTTTGGTCCTACTTCATGCAACATTTGGAAACATGCGCTGCCGGGTGAGATGAATTGCAGGATCCTCCCCCGTTTCTGCGTTTGCTTCGCTTCACAAAATCGCCTTTGCTTCTTCCAGACATGTCTCCTTTCAGAACCCTCCTGCCGCTAGCACTCGTCAGTCTGCAAGCCTTCGCCCAAGAAACCTCACCCCCGGCGGAAACGTCCGCCCCCCGGCCGAAGCTGGTGGTGGGCATCGCCGTGGATCAGATGAGGTGGGACTACCTGCACCGATTCCAGAGCCATTTCGGTGAGGGTGGGTTCAAGCGGCTGCTCCGGGAGGGCTTTTCGTGTGACAACACCTTCATCAACCACCTGCCCTCGGCTACCGCGGTCGGGCATGCCAGCGTGTACACGGGATCCGTGCCGGCGATTCATGGCATCGCGGGGAATGACTGGCGCGACCAGCAGACCGGAAAGACGGTCTACTGCGTCAGAGACGATACCGTGCAGACTGTCGGAGGGATGTCGGAGGAGGACGGCAGGATGTCGCCGCGGAATCTGCTGACTACCACGGTGGGGGATGAACTGCGGATGGCCACGAACCATCGGTCCAAGGTGGTCGGCGTGTCCCTGAAGGATCGCGCGTCCATTCTCCCTGCCGGGCACGCCGCCACGGCAGCCTACTGGTATGAAGATGCCTCGGGCGGTTTCATCTCCAGTTCCTACTACCTCAAGGAGCTCCCCCCGTGGGCGGTGGCCTTCAATGAGCAGAACGTGGGAGGCGAACTGGTCAAGGACGACTGGCAGCTCGCCCGTGAGCCCCAGATGTACACGCAGAGCACCGCGGATGATGTCCCTTGGGAGGGCAAGCTGGACAAGGAGGCGAAGCCCGTGTTTCCACACCAGGTGGCAGGCGCCTATCGGTTGAAGAAGGGCGTCATCCGGTACACGCCATTCGGGAACACCCTTACCTTGAAGTTCGCCCTGGCAGCCGTGGAAGGGCATGCTTTGGGGCAGGACGCGGACACGGATTTGCTGGCCATCAACTTTGCCTCCACGGACTACATCGGGCACAAGTATGGTCCCAACTCCCTTGAGGTGGAGGACACCTACGTCCGGTTGGACAGGGACATGGAGCAGCTCCTGACCTTCCTGGATGCCAAGGTGGGCAAGGGCAGCTACACGATCTTCCTCACGGCGGATCACGGAGTCGCGCACACCGTCGGCTACATGCAGGAGCACCGCCTTCCAGCGGGGAAGTTCAGCAATGTGCTGACCCCTCTCAATGAGATGCTCAAGAAGCTGACCGGCATCGAAAAAGCCGCCCTGGGAGTCGACAACTACACGGTGAGCTTTGACATGCCCAAGATTGAGGCTGCGGGCGTGGACTTTGAAAAGGTGAAATCAGCGACCGTGACCTTCCTGCAAAGGCAGCCCGGGGTCCTGTTTGCGGTGGACACCGCGAAGATAGGCGAGGCTCCCGTGCCCCAGCCTCTCAAACAGATGATCATTCATGGCTACAACTCACAAAGGACGGGTGCGGTGCAGGTGGTGCCCCTGAGCGGGTGGATGGGCGCAGGGCCCACCGGCACGACGCACGGCGCATGGAACCCCTATGACACGCACATTCCCCTGCTCTTCATGGGCTGGGGGATCAAGCACGGATCCGCCGCGCGCATCGTCCACATGCAGGACATCGCCCCCACGCTGTCGACGCTGCTCCGCATCCAGATGCCGAGCGGCTGCATGGGCGAGCCGATTCCTGAGGTCATGGCAGGGGAGTAGAATGGCGCAGAGGGCGCGTCACGACAGGCG
>JAEYUU010000220.1 GCA_023429545.1 Verrucomicrobiota bacterium | reverse complement strand
TCCCCGCCCCCCTCGTTCACATGCCGGCATCCTCCGCCGTTCTTCAGTCCTGGCTCGAACCTCTCCTGGGACGCTGGCTGTATGTGGACTCCATGCTCTGGACGGTGGTGGGATTCCTCGGGGCGGCGATCTTCGGCAGCCGATTCATCCTCCAGTGGCTGCAGAGCGAGAAGGAAAAGAAGCTCGTCGTGCCGTGGTACTTCTGGCACTTGAGCTTCTGGGGCAGCGTGCTGAACGTCCTCTACTTCCTGCACCTCGACAAGGCCCCGCTCATTCTCGGCAACTGCTTCCTGCCCTTCCTCTACGGGCGCAACATCCTCTTCCTCCGTCGGGCGGGCACCAAAGGTGGTGGCAGAAAAGTATTCGCCGCGGTCGTGGTCCTGGTGCTCGCGGGCTTTGCCTGGTCGGCGTTTTTTGGCGATGACGGAAACGCAGGTAAAGCAGGTTCACCTAACGCACGCACCAAAGCCCTGCTGCAGGAGACTGCCGCAGCGTTGAAGACTTATCGCGGCAGTCATGCACAGCTTCCAAGTGGTGACGCGCGGGCGATTCTGGGAGTCTTGTACAAGGATGCGTCCACGAAGAATTCGTCCGCCAAGCTCAATGCGGAAGGGGACCTGACCGATGCATGGGGCTATCCCATCCAAATCTACATTTCGGGAGACACGTTCATGGTGCGTTCCGCGGGAGAGAACGGAGTCTTGGACGATTCTCTCAGTGACAAGGTGGATGATATCTTCGTGCAGGGCAGGGCGCCGTAGGTGCATTCTGTTCGTTGCCGCCGCACACTCCCCGTGGGGGTAGTCGAATGCCCGTCGGGCTACCCCTTTTCCTCTCATCGCATGCCAATTTGAAGATCCTGCTCTCCTGTCGTATGGGGTGCGCATGAAGATCGTGATCTTTACCTCTCCGGCCGTCACCGCGCAGGTCAATGAATGGCTCGCCGAGCATCCGGACATTGAGGTGATCAGCATGGCCCAGTCGGAATACGACGGCACCATTCACCTGACGCTCCTCTACAGGGATAAATAGCCGCACGGCATGAAAAGCCGCATCACCTGCCAGTCCAATCGTGATCGTGGCCGTGGTTGCGTCGCTTCCTTTGTCTTGATAGCCTGACGAATCTCAACGACGCTGATTCGGTGGGTGTTTGCGCGGGCTGGCCTCAATCTTGAGATACTATATGTTCAACCGAATCCGCTCCACAGTCGCCCGGGTCCTGGACCGCCACCCCGCCGCAAAGCGTTCCGTGAACTGGATGGGCCGACGGAAGAAGTTGCTCGTCTCACTGATCATCTTTCTGGCGCACACGGCAGGCGCCCTCACTTCGGTGCGGGCCATCATGGAGGTCCGGACATCGCAGGGCGCCATCGCCTGGGCCATTGCGCTGAACACCCTGCCGTACGTGAGCGTCCCGGCCTACTGGGTCTTCGGTCGCAGCAAATTTCAGGGTTACGTGCTCATGCGCCGGAAGGACCTCGCTAAGACGAGCCCCACGGCGCGGAGATACCTGCAGGATCTGGCGGATCGCGGATTGCTGGCCAACTCCAAACACGACAAGGCCCTGCTAATTGAGAGGCTGGCCCAAATGCGCTTCACCATCGGAAACGATGCCGAGCTGCTCATCAATGGCGACGCCACCTTTCAGTCCATCTTCGACGGCATCGCCCGGGCGAAGGAGTATGTGCTGGTCGAGTTCTACATCATGCGGGATGACAAGCTCGGGCAGGAGCTCAAAAAGCGCCTCATCGAGAAAGCCCGGCAGGGTGTGCGTGTCTATGTGCTGCGCGATGAGGTGGGAAGCAAAGGCTACACCGAGGCCTCCCTCGCGGAATTCAAGGCCGCAGGGGTGGATGTGCGGCACTTCAACACGCGCCAGGGCCCGGACAACCGCTGGCAGCTCAACTTCCGCAACCATCGCAAGATTGTGGTGGTCGATGGGCAGGTCGCATGGGTCGGTGGACACAACGTAGGGGACGAATACATGGGCGAGGATCCGAAGATCGGCGCGTGGCGAGACACGCATGTGAAGGTCACCGGGCCCGTGGTGCAAGGCGTGCAGATCGCCTTCCTGGAGGACTGGCATTGGGCCAGCCAGGAGACCCTGCAACTCAACTGGGATCCACAGCCCGCACTTTCCGGCGCGAGCCGCACGGCACTCACCCTGCCTACGGGTCCGGCGGATTCCCTGGAAACCTGCACGCTCTTCTTCCTCAATGCCATCAACACGGCTCAAACACGGATCTGGCTCGCGAGCCCCTATTTTGTCCCGGACGAGCAGTTCGTGAGCGCGCTGCAGCTTGCCGCCCTGCGGGGTGTGGATGTACGGGTGCTGCTCCCGGACAAGACCGACAACAAGCTTGTGCAACTGTCCGGGTGGTCCTATGTCGCGGAACTGGAGAAGGTAGGAATCAAGATCTACCGCTACCCGGCGGGCTTCATGCATCAGAAGGTGATGCTTATCGATGATCTCTATTCCACCATCGGCACCGCCAACTTCGACAATCGATCCTTCCGGCTGAACTTCGAAATCACCATGGCTTTTGCTGATGCCGACCTTGCCTCCCAAGTGCACCAGATGCTGGAAAAGGATTTCGCTGTTTCCAAAGA
>JAEYUU010000183.1 GCA_023429545.1 Verrucomicrobiota bacterium | reverse complement strand
CTGCGGTACTGAGAGGTAGGAGGGCGTGCCACCGCCAAAGTAAACGAAGAGCGGCTTCCTGCCCTGCAGGTATGGCCGCGCTGCGTAGCGGGTGAATTCCTCAATGCCCGCATTGATGTAACGGCGGATTTCTGAAGCGTTCTTGTCCGTATACACCCGGAAGTAGCAGAAGTGGCAGCGCTTCCGGCAGAAGGGGATGTGGAAGTACAGCCCCAGCGGGATGTCCTTCGGGGCAGGGGAGTCCAGCACCTTCTCCACGGCAAAGACCTGCTCCTTCTGCCAGAAGGAGAAGGGTGGATAGTTCGCCACAAAGTAATTCCCCGCCTCCGTGGCGTGATGGGACTTCTTATCGGTGAGGTGGGTGATGGGGATTTCGTCGACAGCGGACATGCGGAAAAGCCGGGTGGGGGAATTGTGAGCCAGTGTCCTAAACGGGTCCTGGAAGGTGTGAGTTGCGCGTCAGGTTATTTTGTTTCAGCAGCTTTTCCATTCTTGAAGCAATAGATGTTCCCGTCATCGGCGCCAATCAGCACAAAGTCACCGGCCACCGCGGGGGCGGCCTTGACGGGGGCCCCCACTTCATACCGCCACACCTCCTCGCCTGTGGACAGATTTGCTGCGTAAAAAAAGCCGTCATTGCTGCCAAAGAGCACCTGGGAGCCTGCGCAGATGAGCGGGGAGCTGTCCACATCCCCCCGGGTGCGGAAGACCCACTTCTCCTCCCCCTTCTGGCGATCCAGGCCGCGCACGCGCTTGTCGCGGCCGGCAGCCACCACCCAGCCGTCTGTCACGGCGGCGGCCGCGTAGTAGGGGAACTCGCGGTCGCCGTATTCCCACAGCTTTGCACCATCCGCCAGCGCGTAGGCCACCACCTTGTTCCCGTAGTGGGTGATGTAGGCCACGCCCTTGTCCACGGCGATGTTGTTCCCGATGTACGCGCCGACCTCGATCTTCTTCACCTCCGTTCCCTTCTCCATGTCCAGAATGTAGAGCGTGCCATCGCAGCCGCCGAAGGCTGTCTGGTTGTTGAAAATCGCGGCCGCGCCATTCACGTAGTTCGCGGTCTCATACTCCCAGAGCTTCTTGCCGGTGGCGGCGTCCAGGCAGTAGAGCTTGTTGTCATAGCTGCCGGCCAGCACACGGAGCTTGCCATCCTTGTCCGACCAGATGTTCACCCCGGCATGCACCTCACCATCCGTTTCGAACTTCCACGCCTCCTTGCCATCAGCCTTGTTCCACGCATACACGAAGCCATCGACGCAGCCCGCAATCACCAGCTCGCCGGCAAATCCCGCGTTCCCCTCAAAGGCACCCTGCTTCTCCACCTTCCAGATTTCCTTTCCACTGACGAGGTCCAGGCAGTAGAAGCGCCCACTCTGGCTGCCCGCATACACCCTGCCGCCCTGCACCACGGATTCGCCGATGACCCCCTCGCGTTTTGCCTTGTCACCGGCCGAGAAAGTCCACGCCAGTTCCAAAGGAAAGTTCAGTTTGGCCGGCGAATTTCCTGTCATGGAGGCGTTCCCCCGCGCCATTGGCCAATCTTGGGCAGAGCCAGATGAGACCGCCATAGAGGCCAGGGCTGCCGCCACGAGCACATTCAGCGCCAGTTTGCGCGTAAAAAGTACGGCAATACCAGTGTTGTGATTCGAAACAGAGGGTGTCATCATATTGTCTAATAAAGAATAGCAAACGACAGACAACGCCGGATCGCTGCTGAAACTTCCTCTTCCCTTGCAAGTGCGTATGGCTCAACATCGTCGCTGACGAAAATTTTCCGCCATGTCTGAGAACACCCAGCCGGAACCGGGAGCGCCCATCCCGCGCGAGTTCCATTCCGAATACGAAGAGCGGCCTTTCCAGACTTGCTCGAGATGCGGCGAGGCGCTGAGCACCTTTGCCAGCTACCAGATCAACAAGGCCTACCGCAAGGGGGAATGTGTCTTTGAATACTGCTTTTGCGAACCGTGTCGTGATGCGCTGCTGGATGAGTTCTCCGAGGAGTCGAAGGCCAACCTCATGAAGCACCAGAATGAGCACATGCGGCAGGATGCCACCAGCACCTCCGCCTGCGCCTTCTGCGGAGTGAAGCGCGAAGTGGTGCCTGATCAGGATTTCGTCATCACCATGCTGGGTGCCGGCCTGCGCATGCTGGACTCGCTCATGATTTGCGAGACCTGCCAGCTCGAAATGCACGAGCTTCTCAGTCAGAAGACGCGCGATGTGCGGCGGAAGTTTTTTGAAGACCTTCCCGGCGTGCCTCCTGATTGGGAAGTCTGGAGTCCCGAGGAGATGGAAGAGCACAAGTACGTGAAGACCCCCAAGACCCAGGGCGCCCCTCCGGTCGTGAAGCCCACCTTCACCAGCAAGACCGGCGGACGCCATCACTCCGAGGATGGCTGCATGGAGCTGATCTGGGCGGAGTGAGAGGTTAGAGGAGCGGCAGTCAGAGAACACCAGTGAGAAGACCTCCCGGATGTCAGATTCCCTTCCCGCACGACGGCCGGTGCGCACCGCAGTCATCGGGGCGGCTGTGCTCTCGATGCTCGGAGGAATCGGTGTGCTCTCGGTGGCACATCCGGATCGTGGGACGCTTTTGATTCTGAGTTGCGCCTATGCCAGCGCTCTTTCATTTTTCGCCACCGGCCTCACGCTTCTTGAGCATCGATTGCTGAGGATACTCCATGTGCTGCTGATGCCGCTCGTGTTTCTCACGTTGCTGTTGGCTGCCGTTCTCTCGTATCTGATTTCCCGCAGTCCGACTGGGACCTCATTTCCATCCGCTCTTCATTGGATCGTGGCCGCCATGGGCCTGATAATGTTCGCATCTGTTTTGTTGTCATTTATGGGCTGGACGCAACATCTCTTGAAGATTCTGGGACGGCGACGTAGCGCCACCATCAATACACCTCCTTGAACCCCGCCCGCGTCAGGTACCAGTCCACAAACTGCGGCCCGTAGAAGAGCCAGATCATCGCGCCGCCGGCGAGGTAGGGACCGAAGGGGATCTTCGCGCTCCACTCCGTGTGTCCTGCAACGCGTGAGACGATGGCAAACAAACTGCCCAGCATGGAGGCGGCTACGATGGTGAAGAGCACCGCCTGCCAGCCGAGGAAGCTGCCGATCATCGCGATGAGCAGCACGTCGCCAAAACCCATGGCCTCACGCGGGATTACAATCTCCGTGGTGCGTCCCTCGATCTTCTTCACCTCTTCCAGCTTGTACGTCACGGATTCGCCTTCGTTGGGTGTCACCTCGATGGTCTCCATGCGCACTTCCACCTTGCCATTGCCGAAAGAGCGGTCGTTGACAGTGGCGGAGTCGCACGTGATGATCAACCGATCCGAGGGACGCGTGAAGATGTCGTTGTAGGTGAGTTTCTCCTCTCCTGCGGCGAAGACCGGTGGCTCGTTTTCATCCGGCTGTGAGATGCTCCACGGCTGGGCTTCTTCGAATTTCAGTTTCCTCCGGCCAAAGGCCAGCTTCCCCAGCTCCACCACGGCCCAGAGAAGGCCGAGACCGATGCATGCGCTGGTGAAGGAGATCAGGATGGCCTTGCCGCGTTCAGGTTCCAGCGTGTGAAATCCCAGCATGATCTGCGGCACCAGAAAGCTGGACAGCAGCCCCACCATGAGGCCGCCAAGCGTGATGCTGTGTGGCAGGATGTAGTGATCGATGTCGATGAATGTCCCCGCCACCAGCAGCGCCGTAAAGATCCAGAATACCAGGACCGCAGGTCCCCATATCCGCAGATCATTCCAGCTACCGTACGACTCTGCCATCACATGCCGGAACACGGCGTAAAATAGCAGTCCGGTGAGCAGCTCCACGAAGAAATAGCGGAAAGCGATGCTCGTGCCGCACTCCGCGCACTTTCCGCGCTGCACCAGCCAGGTGATGAGAGGCAGATTGCGGTACCAGGGGATCTGCTTCTTGCAGGTGGGGCAGAAGGAACGTCGGGGATTGTTCACTGAGATCCCCAAGGGCACGCGGTAGATCACCACATTGAGAAAGGAGCCGATCCCGGCACCGAGGTAGAAGACGATAAAATGAATGAGCAGCTCGGCGAGTTCAGGGCGGATCATGTGTTTGGGAGCAGAAAATATAGCACGCCGGCGCGGGACACGGTGGGCAGAATTTGATTTTACACGATGAGAACAGGAATGGTTCAGGCAGGCTCGCGTATCACGACGCAGACTTTCGGTGGTTCCCCACACGGTTTTGGAGCTTTTATGCTGACGGTGCCGGTTGTCCTGAAGGTTGGCGTGCACCTCGAGGGGCGAGATCATGGGTGGGGTTGGCGGGGGTAACCACCAGGCGCCTCCCGCCCTGTCCTCCTGTATAAGGAATTATCCGAATTTGCAGATTCAATTGTCCCCAGTTGAATGCGGCCGGGTAGGGGAATTGGCAAACATGGATTTCATGTCAGAATATGAAAGGCGTGAAAACGCGTTGACGGGAATGCCGATTTCCCCGCACGCGTGCTTGCATCTGTCCGCCCAATCGTTCTTTCTTGTGGAACGTGAAAATGCGTCGCCTAGAGCCCATCAAACGCCTTTTGATGACCCAGGCGTCTGCGGGGGAGGCGTGGGTATTACAGGCTCGGTCTGCCCGCCATATGCCGGAGAGGGTGGGGGAGACTCTGAATAGCCCTGTGTCCCGGTGCTGTCGTCTGGAGATGATGCCCGCTCGCGATCGCCAATGGACGAACCTTCATGGGCCCCAGGCAGCGGCGGATTCCATTTCTGCGGCTCATCGCAACTTGAGCGCGACAGCACTACGCTGACGAGCGCTGCAAGCA
>JAEYUU010000154.1 GCA_023429545.1 Verrucomicrobiota bacterium | reverse complement strand
TGATGGCACCCGCGATGCGTGCGCTCTCCTCCAGCGCCGCCTTCGTCATGGGCTGCGGCTGCCAGCTCTCGCGATAGTCGCCATCGATCTGCAGGTGCCCGATCGGCGCGCAGAATGAGGTGCCGCCCGCATGACGCACGGTGAGCATCGTGATCTCATAGTCGAAGTCCACCATGCCCTCCACGATGACCTTGCCCTTGCCCGCGCGTCCGCCTTCCTGGGCGTACTTCCATGACTTGGGGATGTCCGCCTCGCTGCGCACCACGCTCTGCCCCTTGCCGGAGCTGCTCATGATGGGCTTCACCACACAGGGGATGCCAATCTCGAGTACCGCCGCGCGGAACTCCTCCTCGGTCGCGGCAAACTTGTAGCTGGAGCAGCGCAGCCCCAGCGTCTCCGCCGCCAGCGTGCGGATGCCCTCGCGGTTCATGGTCAGCTTGGCCGCCAGCGCGGTGGGAATGACTCTCTGCCCCTGGGCCTCCAGTTCCACCAGCACATCGGTGGCGATGGCTTCCACCTCAGGAACGACGAGATGCGGTTTCTCCTCTTGAATCACGCGACGCAAGGCATCCCCATCCAGCATGGAGATCACATGCGAGCGGTGCGCCACCTGCATCGCCGGCGCATTTGGATACGAGTCCACCGCGATAACCTCACAACCGAAGCGCTGGAGCTCAATCACCACCTCCTTGCCCAGCTCCCCCGAGCCGAGGAAAAGCACTTTGGTGGCGGAAGGAGAGAGCGGCGTGCCGATGGATGCAGTGGACTGAGGCTGGGAGGACATGGTCCCTGTCCTTTAGCGGGCTGGGGACAGTGCGCAAGAGGGTGCCGCATGGTTGAAGCCCCAACCAGCCCAATCAATCACACGCTTCCGGAGTAATGCCCCCCTGAGGTACCACCTTGCGCGAAGCGCTTTGGAGCAACGGTGTTTCAAGCAAGGGAGAAGTCGGGGCTGGGGGGCACCAACTATCCTCTCGATCTCTTCAAATCATCCCCAGCTTCATCTTCCCCTCTTCACTGATCATGGTCTGGTTCCACGCGGGCTCCCAGACGAGTTCCACCGCGGCGTCATCCATCTCCTCGATGGTCATGATGCGCGCCTGCGCATCCGCGGCAATCGTCGGCCCCATGCCGCAGCCGGGTGCGGTGAGCGTCATCTTCACCGTGGCCTTGTGCTTGCCTTCTCCATCCTGGCTCACCTCACACCCGTACACCAGGCCGAGGTCCACAATGTTCACGGGAATCTCAGGGTCATACACATTGCGAAGCTGGTGCCACACCTGCATCTCGAGATCGCTGGCATCTTCGGGGATGTTCGAGGAGGAATTCACCTCCGCCTTCTTCTGCTCCTCCGCAGCGTCGATGCCCAGAGCGTCCACGTCCTTGGACTGGATGCGCGCCAGCCCGTGGTCGGTAGCCACCGTATAGGTTCCGCCCAGCGCCTGGGTGATGATCACACGGGTGCCGGCAGGCAGCGTGACGGTGTCACCACTGGGAATCTGGATGGCTTCTACTTCGCGGGTGAGGGTCGTGTCGGAATGCATGTCGTGATGGAAATGGAAAGAACGGTTACAAGCAAAAAGGAAGCTTAGGATTGAGAGGGCGGCAGGGTGACGATTTTGATCTTCCCGGCCAGCTTTCCTGCATTCGCCAGCGCGTCGTGCAAGGTCGCAGCCTTAGGTGGCGTGGGCAGGCCTTCCAGATCAGGCTTCACCGGAGCGCCGCTTCGTTCAGCGTTTTCGGCATCGAGCGCGGCTTTGAGGGCGCCTTCCACCATCTGGCCGCAGTGAATCTTCATGGGCGGCAGCGGCCCCAGCGGAGCGGAAAGCTCGGCGGCGCTCAGGTCGAGTGCCTCCTCACGAGTCTTCCCCTGGATGAGTTGCGTGGCCATGCTCGCCACCGCGATCGCGGTCTGGCAGCCGAAGCTCTGGAAGCTCGCCTTGTCGATCACCTTCCTGCCATCCTTCTCCTTGTACTTGATCCACATGCGCACCATGTCGCCGCAGTCCGGACTGCCCACGGTGCCCACGGCATCCGCATCCTTCATCTCGCCAAGGTTCTGCGGATTGGCGATGGCCTGCTGGAGTGCGTCTTCGTTCATTTGGTAATCAGGGAAAAGAAATGGGGAATGGCAGAAGGCTATTCCAGTTCCACGCGGTAGCGCGGCAGGGACGGGTCCACCTCTATGGAATACGCGTCAATGCCACCCGCGAGACACTTCGCCTCGGAAAATCCATGACCCAGGAAATAGGCCGTGGCATCCATCGCGCGATCCCCGGTGTGATCATAGATGATGAGCGGAGCCGCCTTGTCCCAGGAGGAGAACACCTCCTGCACCAGATCCTGCGTCACGAGCTCCGAGCCGGGGATGGCCACCGCCTCGTGCTCCTCACGCGTCCGCACGTCCAGCACCTTCACATCCGTCCGCTCGTTCCGCAGCTTTGCGAAGGCAGCGGGGGAAATCTGCAGGCTCGAGTCCGCATGGTAGCTCTCCTGGATGTGCGCCACTGCCTCCGCCACGGGAATATTTTCATTCCGTTCGCATACCTGGGCCAGCGTCTCGGCGGGCTGGAAGCCGCAGCTCCGGCAGCCGCCAATATGGTACCGGGAAAAGAGGGCGCGCTGGGCTCCGGGATAGAGCTGGAGCAGTTCTCCCATGGTCGTATCCCCCGTGAGCGGCGGAAGGGTGTCGGCGGTGGCAGTCATCTGAACCGGCAGAGTACGCTCTGCGGAGTCAGGGTCAACCGCTTCGCCGCCCGGAAAAAAGATGCGCAACCCTCTGGAATGCGATTACACTCTTGAGATGTCTGATCGCGAACGCGAACCGCGCATTTATGTGCTGCCCAACCTGATGACCGCCGGCAACCTGCTGAGCGGGTTCATGGCGATTCTACACATCGTGGGACGCTTTCAGAATGAGGACGATCACACTCGCTACCTCTGGGCCATCGGGTTCATCCTGGCCGCCTGTGTGTTCGACCTCCTCGATGGCAGACTCGCGCGCATCAGCGGCCAGAGTTCTGATTTCGGTCGTGAGTTCGATTCCCTGGCAGATATCGTGAGCTTCGGCATCGCGCCGGCCCTGCTGGTGCATGACATCGTGCTGGCGGAGTTTGAGCAGACCTCACGCGGTCTCGGCTGGCTCATCGCCTGCATCTACCTTGTCTGCGGCGCCATGCGTCTCGCGCGGTTCAACTGCCTCGCCGCGATGCCTCAGAAAGACAAGAAGGCCTCCACGTCCTTCCGTGGCTGTCCCATCCCTGCGGCGGCAGGCGTCATCGTTTCCCTCACCCTCATGCTGCTGTGGCTGGACGGGAACAACCGCGAGATCGGCCGCTGGAAGTACGCCCTGCCCTTCCTCATGGTCCTGCTCTCCTACCTCATGGTGAGCAAGATCGAGTACCCTAGCTTCAAGTCGCTCAACCTCCGCGCCCGTCGTTCCTTCCACTGGTTGCTCATCAGCATCATCGTCCTCGCACTCACGGTCGCCTACTGGCAGTGGATGCCCTCCGTGCTCTTCGTGAGCTATCTGGCTTATGGCCTCGTGCGTCCCTGGGTTTCCCGGAAGTGGCGGCACGAAATCGAAGACGGCAATGATCCGGCGCTGGATGAAAACGGCGTCTCCCCTGAAGTGATCGATGAACATCGGGAAAACAACGCCAAAACCGACCCTGCCAGCTTGATCTAGCCCGGACGGGCACTTCCATCGCCCATTCTGCTACCGCCCCCCACGGATGCCAGATTTTCACCAGCCAGTTCTCCTGCCGACCCTGCACCATCTTGCGGAGACGGATCTGGAAGAACGCGAAGGCCTGCTCCGGGAGTTTGCCGATGCCAAGCCCATCGCCCTGGTCATCCCCGCTCTGCATGCCGAAATCGAGCGCAAAGCGCTGCCCCGCATGCTCAAGGAACTGTCCAGCGTGCCCTATGTTTCCAAGGTCATTTTCAGCATGAATGACATGGATGCGAAGGGATATGCGAAGGCCCGCAAGTTTTTTGACAAACACCTCTCCGGCGTCCCCCATGAAGTACTGTGGAATGACGGTCCCGAGCTCGACGCGCTTCATCGCACGGTGTCCCGCTTCGCCGGTCTCAAGCATGCCCATGGGAAAGGCAGCAACGTCTGGATGGGTATCGCCACCCTTCTGGCGGAAGGCCACAACGGCGTCATCGCCTGCCATGACAGCGACATTCTAAACTATGATCGCTCCATGCTCTGGCGCCTGTGCCTGCCGGTGACGCATCCGGCCATGGGCTACGTCTTTGCCAAGAGCTACTACGGACGCGTGCGCGAGCGCATGTACGGCCGGGTGACCCGCCTGCTGGTCTTTCCCCTGCTCCAGGCATTGCGCGAAGTGTTCGGCTCCACGCCGCTGCTCCGCTTCCTGGCCATGACCCGCTATCCTCTCTCCGGGGAATTCGCCGCGGACTCGCAGTTTCTCGGCCAGCTTGGCATCGCTCCCGACTGGGGGTTGGAAATCGGCATGCTCTGCGATGTCTTCCGCCAGGCGCCCTCCCAACGCTTCTGCCAGGTGGACCTCGGCAGCAACTTCGAGCACAAGCACCAGCATCTGGGCTACGACCCCGCGACCGGCCAGATGGATGCCGCTTCCGGTCTCATGAAGATGGGACGCGAGGTCATCCGCGCTCTCATGGCGCACCTCTGGAGTGACCTGGGATTCTCCGCGGAACAACGCAAGCTGGAGCGTCTCTCCGATGCCTACACCGCCACCGCCAAGGTGCTGCTCACCCGCTACGCCCACGAAGCCGCCTTCAATGGACTCGAGCAGGCCTCTGCGGAGGAACATCAGGCCGTAAGCGTTTTCGCCCGCCTCATCAAGCAGGTCGCCAGCGAATGCCTCAAGACCACCCCCACGGTCGCCAACCTCCCTGCCTGGGACTCGCTCATCGAGAAAGTGCCCGACTTCGCCGATTCCCTGCGGGATGTGATCCGCGCCAGGGCATGAGAGGCGATAGCGGTGGAAGTGGTGCCGAGGAGCCTGATACTGGGGGCGTTCCAAGCTGAAAAGCACACACTTTTGGGGGTCAGCGCATCAGTCAGCGTGAAGCCACTCAAACTCAGGCTCTCGACTACGAACCCTCAACTGGGGCGCCTTTGACGTGCAGATATGACATCCTCACCGCCCCAACAATTCGTCGCGGAGTCCCGCACTCATCGGTTCACTTCCGAGCCAGATGCGGAAGTAGGAGGCTGCGAAATCGTAACCGGGAATGGTGGCGAGTGACTTGCCGTTCAACCGCAGGGTGGTGCCCCGGCCGGGAACATAGGTAAGGGCGTAGATATCGCCGGGATTCACATCTACATAAACACGGTTGAGTTCAGCCAGGCGGGAGGCGAGCAGAGCAAGGGTGGAGGCGTCCACGTTGCGTCGCAGAAGTTCATTCCCTCCCTTGATGATATTCTCGGCAGTGAACCCGCGATGATAGACAAGCTCCAGACGCATCGGGACATCCTCAAGGACCCTTGACGCATCCTGCCCGGCGCCGAGATGCAGGGCAATGTCGTACACCTTCAAGACACTCTTCCACCGAAAGGTGGCCTGCCCCAGACGCACAAAGTCCGCGCCGTCCTCAGTAAGGATACCAGGAGCCCGTACGGACGTGGCCGCGGAGGCCTCAACGGCGAACACCAGGGCTGCGAGAGCGGCAGCAAGCGCGCAGATGGTTCTTGGGGTCGAGTGCATCATGGAGGTGCGAGGGCTGTTCGAGATTGTGATTGCGCACACGACGCCCGGGGATGTGATGACCGATCGCCCGGTGGGTGCCAGCGGCTTGGCTTGATGTCACTACGAAGGCGATCGCCTCTTGGATTCGCTCCTCGTGTGTCACCTTTGCCCTTGAACATCGACGCATCTCTTCCAGGGCACAAAAAAACACCCGGCATTTCTGCCGGGTGTTCCCAAGAACCAAGCAATCTGATGGCAGAAATAATCAGGCGAAGATGTCGGCGACGACCGTGCTCTTCATATCGCCCACGCGGAACGGACGTCCCGAGGGTGACATCACCGTTTCGTCCACGGGAAGGCCCATGGCTGCGCCGATGGTGGCGATGAAGTCCTGCACAGTGACCGGCTTGTCGGCCACTTCCTTGCCCATCGGGTCGGACGAACCGTACACATAGCCGCCCTTCACGCCACCACCTGCGAAGACCGTGGAGTAGACTTTCGGATAGTGGTCGCGACCGTCGTTTTCGTTGATGTTCGGCGTACGACCGAACTCGGAACCGAGCACCACGAGGGTGGAGTCGAGCAGGCCGGTGCGCTTGAGGTCCGTGAGCAGGGCGGCGAAGGCATTGTCCATGCCGGCGCCGGTGCGACCCATCGCGTCGTCGATGGTGTTATGCATGTCCCAGCCACCGGTGCGGACTTCAATGAAGCGCACGCCTTTTTGCACAAGGCGGCGGGCGAGAAGGCAGCCCTGGCCGAAGCCCTGGCCGTACATCGCACGGGTGGAGGAATCTTCCTGGGTAAGGTCGAACGCGGCGAGGTCGGAGCTCGTGAGGAGATTCATTGTCTCATCATAGAACTCGGTGTAGGCCTTTACCTCAGCGCTGCGATACTTGTCGCGGAAGGTGGAGTCGAACTCATTGAGCAGCGACACGCGCTTCTTGAACATGTCCTCGCCCACGGCGGACTTGGAGTTCTGCAGGCCGGATTCCGCACTGCTGATGGGCAGCGGGGCAAGCGCCGGCGGGAAGAAGCCCGCGTTGGCGGTGCCGGAGCCGATCACCACGCTGGAGGGAAGGGTCTTGTGGGAGCGGCCCTTGAAGTGCTGCGCCCAGGAGCCGAGCGTGGGGTGCACAATCGTGCCGCGAGGCTCATAACCCGTGTGCATGATGTAGGTGCCGTCTTCATGCACGCCCGTCTTGGAGGTCATGGAGCGGACGATGGTAATCTTGTCCGCCTGCTCGGCCATCTTGGTCATGTAGCCACCAAGCTGGATGCCCGAGGCATTAGTCTTGATGGGGTCCTTGAATCCCTTTGTCTCCCCGGTCTTGGGGTCAAAGGTGTCGATGTGGCTCATGCCACCCGCCATGTAGAGGTAGATGACGGCCTTGGCCTTGCCGCCTTTGCCTGCAGGAGCCGGACCCGCGGCGCCGAACGCCTCGTTGTTCAATCCGGAGAGGACACTCACCCCGAGGGCCGCCTTGGCGGTGCGGAGCATGAATTCGCGGCGGGACGCCGGGTCGAGTTTGAGATAAGGATTCATGAGCTTTGGTTTCCTTTGAAATTGGTGTTGGGTTTACCCATCCGCCGGGGGCGCGCCTCGCGCACCCCCGGCATGGGAATTATTGGACGAAGCAGAATTCGCGGGAATTGACCAGCGCCCAGATCATGTCGGCGTAGCCCTGTTCACCTTCCGCCGTGACGCGCTTGGCGATGTCCTTCTCACGAAGGGTGGGCTTGCGGTTCAGGAGGCTCAGGAAGATGGCCTCAGCCTTGTCCGCAGGGTTCTTCACCTTCTCCATGTTGCGGAAGATGAGCGAATCCTTGTTGGTGAGCATCTCCTGCGCCTTGCCGTTCATCATCATCAGCACCTGCGGAACCGAACCCTCGCGGGAGCCACCGTCGATGAGCGTGCGCTCGGACTGGCCGAAGTCACGCAGGAAGTGGCCGCCAGGAGCAGGCTGCGGAAGCTCCGCCGCACGCATGAGGTTCATGCCGCCGTAGCTGAGGATCTGGCCTTCCATCATGGCATCATCGGACATCGCGCCTGCCTCGGCGAGGCTGCCGCTGACCTTCTTGCGCTGGTTGTTACCCAGGTTCTGGGCGGCGCTCACCTTTCTGAGCACCGTGCCGGCATCCAGCTTCGGATTGCTGAGGTCCATGTCCACGGCGCGGCCGTACACGTCAGCCTCGGTGTTCTTGGGCTTGTCCACATCCGCGCCAAGCACCAGCGTCATGAAGGAATCCCAGGCCTGTTCCGCCGTCATGCGGCGCAGCACCGGGCCCTGGAAGTAATAGGGCATCCCCATGGCCAGCTCTTCAGTCGTGGCTTCACGCTGATAAGCCTTGGTGTTGTAAACGATGCGCATGAAACTCTTGAGATCGAACTTCACACGGACCATTTCGCTGGCGAGGTGACGCAGCAGGGCCGGGTTGTAGGACTCATCCACGTTGTCGATGTTCTTGACGGTCGGCGTGAGGGCCAGGCCGAAGGCACGCTCCCACATGCGGTTGGCGATGGTCATCGCGAAGCGCGGGTTGGAGGGGTGCGTCATCCAGTTGGAGAACTTCTGGCGAAGGTCTTCCGCGTCTTTCACGCCACCTTCCACCGTCTTGCGGCTCTTCTTCACCGTCTTGTTCAGCTCGGCGTAGGCGGGATTGCGCTTGTCCTCTTCGGACCACATGATCAGCTTTGGAGCGACTGGGTCGCCAGGATTGCCATCCTTGTACTTGTAGTCGTGGGGCAGCTTGATCTTGTTGGCGTCGAGGTCGCTCACCACGTAGCGGTTTGCGCCCACCACGTTGCTGATGAGGTTGCGGATGCGGCGGGGATCCGCGCCACCGTTGCTCTCCGCCATCTGCACGGCTTCATCCACAAGATTGCGGGAGCCGCTGCCCATCATCATGCCGCTGTCACGGCCGTTGTAGCGGGTCGTCGTGGCGCCGAAGAAGGCGGCCATTTCATAGAACTGGCGCTGTGTCCAGTCGGAGAAGGGGTGGTCATGGCACTGGGCGCAGGCAACATCCGTACCGAGGAAGATCGTCAGCGTGTTTGCCAGGTTATCAAGCGGCATGCCGGAGTCACGCAGCAGGTAGCCGGCGGCGCCGTTGTCCCACACCTTGCCGTCCGCGGTCATCATGGCGGCAGTCATTTTGTCCCAGGGAGTATTCTTCTTGATCTCGTCCTTCAGCCACTGGATGTAGGGAAGGCCGCGCACATAACCGCCGCCACCTTCGAAGCGATCGACCACACGCAGCATTTCCGCCATGTAGTTGTACATGTGGCTGGCATAGCCGTCGGATTCCAGAAGCTGGTCGATGAGCTTGGCCCGCTTGTCGCTGGCGCCGTCCTTGAGGAAGGCGATGGTTTCATCGTAGCTTGGAATGCGGCCCGCGATGTCCAGGTAAACGCGACGCACGAACTGCTCGTCGTTCATGAGCGGGTTCTCCTTGACGGGAACAAAGGGCTTGGGCTGCTTGCCGGCCTTCTGGTCTTCAATGGCCTGCTTCTTGGCAGCTTCCGCGAGCTTCACGTTGCCGGCGGCGATGCCCTGCGCCACGAGGGCGTCAATCTTGGCAGCGGCCTGGGCGGCGGAGGCGTTCGTGGCCACCGAGGTCAGCGCATTTGCATTCTCATGCGGCTGGAGGGTTCTGGCAGCCTGCTGGTCCTCCGCGGAAAACTTGTTGAGCGGCAGGGCATAGATCACGCCGTTGGCGGCCTGAATGTGGATGGTCTCGCCTTCAAGTTTGATGAAGGTGGCCTCGAGTTTGCGGCCTTGAATGTCCGTCCAGACGCGGGTGGTGGCGGCGGATGCCGGCATCACTGCGAGTGTGACGATGCTCAAGCCAAGAAGCAGCGGTTTTGTGTTCATTTGTGTCTCGGTACGGTGAGTCGAAGTGAGGTGTGACCCTCTTGAGGTCGAAACGGTTGAGCGGCGGTCTTCTTAGAGTCTTTCAAATTTTCCGCAAAAATTTCCTTTGTCGGGATGCGAACGTCAGGCCTTGCCGAATTCTCCTGCCGCCATGGGGAGGTCCCTGTGCATTTCCTCCAGCCGGTATCCAAAGCCGGTACCTTGGAGCGTTTCCAGCGCCACCTGCCCGCCACGGCGCTGGTAGAGGCCCGGATGCACGGCGGCTTCAGGAAGGGAAGCGTCAGGGTAGAACTGCATGCCATTGCATTCCACTCCCTGTATGGTGCCGGCATGCGCCGCAAGGCGGACATGGGGAATCATGGCCAGCATGGGATTGGTGAGATCCTGCACCATCAGAGGCATGCCGTGGGCCTTGGCCCAGCAGAGGCTGAGCAGCGCGCCCGTCTGCGTCTTGCACGTCTTCAGCGCCACCCCGCTCCAGCCCAGCCTGCGGCCCAGCCTGACAAACTCCCAGTCGTGCGCGCTTTCGTCCAGAAACAAAGGCTTGCGGGCGGAAACGCTCCGCACATCCAGCATGTCATGCTCCAGCTCGTAGGCGAAGGGCTGCTCCACGTACAGGGTCCGCGCGTAGATTTCAGGCTCCTCGCGCAGCAGCCGGTCCAGAATGTCATTCACGTAGAGCGGGTCACGTACGGTGCAGTTGAAGTCCGCGCTCAGCCACTTCACCCCTAGGGGGAAACCCAAGCGGGCTATCCTCACCATCCGGTCGTAGTCCCACCTTTCGTCCGTGCCACGGAGCTTCACCTTGAGGCAGGTAAGTCCGTCCTGCCGGATCCAGTCTGCCAGCAGCACGGGATGGCCATCCTTCGGCTCGCTCCCAGTGAGATCGGCTGCCTCCAACGGATCCACCCCACCCACGAGGTGCCATACCGGCAGCCGTGTCGGGGCAGGCCTGACGAGGTAGTCCTGAACGAACTTCCCACGGAAATCCACCTCGCTCCCCTCCTCGGCCTCCACGAACCCCGAGAGATCACGGCTCATGAACTCGGGACCATAACAGTCATAAATGTCTTTGCCCAGCAGGTTCCCGAAGGCGTCGTGGATGGCGATATCGAAGGCACTCAGGCAGACGAGGGCCGCGAGATATGGCATCTCCACGCCACCCGCTTCCTGATTGGCCGCAGCCAGCTCCTGCATCAGACCCTGCTTCTGAAAATCATAACCAAACTCCATGGGGTGACCCCAGGATTCAAACTCGACCAGCCGCTGGGCCAGGCGCAGGCCGAAGTCCTGCATGCGCTTCGTCCGGTCCGCCACGGTAACGTGCGGCGTGGGCCAGGTCCAGGAGACGGCCACCGGGGTTTCACCCCAGCCCTGCGCGGTGCGTCCTTCGCGATCCACGACCGTGACACAGGTCCGCAGGCAGTACACATGGGTGGTGACTTCGGGCCCGAACTTGAGCGGAACACGGAAGTCGATGGGAAGAAAATAGACGGTGGCAGCTTGGACCCGGATGTCGGTAGGAAGGCGCATGATGGGACAGTCGAAGATGTGTGGGAGGATTGATTGAAGCGATGGCTGCACCATCGCGCAAGGAGAGAGATTGTTTCTCCGTCACGTGGCACCCTCCTCAACTCACCTCACCCGCGCGTGACCCAGACCATGAGGACCACTCCCGCCACTCCCAAGATGGAGCCAAGGATGGCAAGCCTGCCTGCTCGATCATGGTCGATGACCGCGGACAAGGGCATGATGAGGATGGGTGTGGTGGCCGTAACGCTCAGCACCACGATGGCGGGCGCCTGCACAAGAGCCCATTGAAAGCAGCTCACCCCCAGGACGGGGCCAAACATCGCCGCGCCCAGCAGCCACCACCAACGGTGCGGGCACGAGGACACCACCTCCGCGGGCGCCCCGCGGCGTGCCGATCGGTACCACAGCACCCCGCACCAAAGAATCACGGTGAAGAGCAGTCCGGGCAGCATGCGCACAAACGCCTGCTGCACCGGGGGCAACATGCCCCCCTCCCACCTCATCGCGGCATGGGCGAACCGGCTGAGGGACGCCCCGCCTCCCTGCCCCAG
>JAEYUU010000122.1 GCA_023429545.1 Verrucomicrobiota bacterium | reverse complement strand
TCCTCTATGAGATCGATCCGGCTCCGTATCAAGCGGAACTCGATCGGGCACTCGGCGCCCTGGCAAGGTCTGAGGCGAATGCGGAAGCGGCTCGCATCAAGGAGACGCGCTACAAGCAGCTCGTCGCGACCAAGGCGATCAGCCAGCAGGAGCTCGATGACGCCACGGCTTCGCTGCATGCCATCGAGGCGGACATTTTGGCTGGCAAGGCCGCGGAACAGGCGGCGCGTATCAACCTTGGATACACCAAGGTCACCTCACCTGTCAGCGGGCGCGTGGGCATCTCCCAGGTCACAGAAGGCGCGTATGTGCAGGCCGGCACCGCCACGCTGCTGGCGACCGTGCAGCAGCTTGACCCCATGTATGTGGATGTCACCCAGTCGAGCAACGATCTGATGCGGCTGAAGCGCGCCATGGCCACCGGTGAGTTGAGCAGCGCCAAGACTGCGCAAGCCCAGGTGGAACTGCTGATGGACGATGGCACAGTGTACAAACAGCGGGGCACGCTGCAGTTCTCCGACATCTCGGTGAACCCAAGCACGAGTTCCGTGACGGTGCGCGCCATCTTCCCCAATCCCACCGCGGAGCTGCTGCCCGGCATGTTTGTGCGCGCGCGCCTGGTGGAAGGCCGCAAGACGGATGCGCTGCTGGTGCCGCAGTTCGCTGTGTCGAGAAACTCGAAGGGGGAGGCCACGGCCTACATCGTGGGCGCGGAGGACAAGGCAGAGCTGCGTGTGCTCACCGCGGATCGCACCGTGGGCAATCGATGGCTCATCAGCAGTGGTCTGAAACCCGGCGAGCGGATCATCATGAACAATCTTCAGAAGATGCGCCCCGGCGCCCCGGTGAAAGCTGTGCCCTATGCGCCGCCTGGCGCTCCCGCCAGTGGCGGCGCCGCCAGCACCGCCGCCCGCTGAGAACGCCGGTCTGTTCGCCGGCCAAACAACTCCCTCCGTTTCTCATGTCACGTTTCTTCATCGATCGTCCCGTTTTTGCTTGGGTCATCGCGATTGTCATCATGGTGGGTGGCACCATTGCCATGCTGAATCTGCCCATCACGCAGTATCCCAGTATCGCGCCGCCCACCATCGCCATCACCGCCACCTATCCCGGTGCCTCGGCCAAGACGGTGGAGGATACCGTTACGCAGGTCATCGAGCAAAAGCTCAATGGCATCGACCATCTGCGCTACATCGAGTCCTCCAGCGACTCGAATGGCGGCGCTACGATCACCGTCACCTTCGATGGTGGCACGAACCCGGACATCGCGCAGGTACAGGTTCAGAACAAGCTGCAGCTCGCCATGCCTCTCCTGCCCCAGGAGGTGCAGCGCCAGGGCGTGAGCGTGACGAAGTCCGTGCGCAACTTCCTGCTGGTGGTCAGCCTGGTCTCCGAGGATGGCAGGATGAACAACGGCGACCTCGGCGACTTCCTCATCAGTTCGCTGCTGGATCCCGTGAGCCAGATCACGGGTGTGGGTGAGATCCAGACCTTCAGCACGCAGTACGCCATGCGCATCTGGGTGGATCCGGACAAGCTCACGGAATACGGCCTCACTTCCTCGGACGTGGTCACTTCCATCCGCGAACAGAATGTGCAGGTGTCCTCCGGTTCCATCGGTGGTCTTCCGGCCGCGCCAGGGCAGTTGATGACGGCGCCCATCGTTGCCCAGGGCCGTCTGCAGACCACGGAGGAGTTTGGAGACATCCTTCTGCGCGTGAATCCCGATGGCTCTCGTGTCTTCCTGCGCGATGTGGCCCGCATTGAACTGGGCAGCGAGAACTACAACAACCTCGCGCGCTTCAACCGCCAGCCCGCCGCCGGCATGGCCCTCAAACCCGCCGTGGGCGCGAATGCGCTGGAGACGGTGGATGCCGTGAAGAAGAAGGTGACCGAACTCTCCGCCTTCTTTCCACCCGGGGTGAAGGTCATCTACCCCTACGACACCACACCCTTCGTGCGACACTCCATTCGTGAAGTGGTGAAGACATTGATCGAAGCAGTGATCCTCGTGTTCCTGGTGATGTACCTCTTCCTGCAGAACTGGCGCGCCACGCTCATTCCCACCATCGCCGTGCCGGTAGTGTTGCTGGGCACCTTTGGTGTGCTGGCCGCGGCGGGGTACACCATCAATACCCTCACGCTTTTCGGCCTCGTGCTCGCCATCGGCCTGCTGGTGGATGATGCCATCGTGGTGGTGGAGAACGTGGAACGCGTGATGGAGGAGGAGGGACTCTCGCCGCGCGAGGCCACGCGCAAGTCCATGGATCAGATTTCCGGCGCTCTCGTGGGCATCGGCCTCGTGCTCTCCGCGGCGTTCGTGCCCATGGCGTTCTTTGGCAACTCCACGGGCGTGATCTACCGCCAGTTCGCCATCACGCTCGTGTCGGCGGTGACGCTGTCGGTGCTGGTGGCGTTGGTCCTGACGCCCGCCTTGTGTGCCACCATGCTGAAGCCGGTGAAGAAGGGAGCGGCGCACAAGCAGCGCGGATTCTTCGGCTGGTTCAATCGGGTCTTCAACCGCACGGCGGATCGTTATGCCGGCAGCGTGGGGTACATCCTGAAGCGCCGTGCCCTGCCTCTGGTCGCTTATGCCGGCATCGCGGCGGGAGTATTCTTCCTCTTCAAGCATCTGCCCACCGGTTTCTTGCCGGATGAGGACACCGGTTTCCTCTTCACCACCGCGCAGCTTCCTCCCGGCTCGACCCGCGAGCAGTCCGTGGCCGTGCTGGAGCGCATGGAGAATCACCTCTACGAGAAGCACGGCGATGCGCTCCAGGGCGTGTTCGGCATCGCGGGTTTCAGCTTCTTCGGCTCC
>JAEYUU010000747.1 GCA_023429545.1 Verrucomicrobiota bacterium | reverse complement strand
CCTCAACCCCCTGATGTACGTGAGCGGCGCAATCTCCGCCATGAATTAGTCCAGGAAGAATCCCGCCTGCAGATCGCTCAGTTCGGAGTCGAGAGTTTCCGTGAAGAGCCGCTTCAGGCATTCAATCAAGTCCTGCTTCTGTTCCTTGGAGAGTGGTGAGGAAGATGGCATCGAAAGAAATTGGATACTCACTCCAGTCAATCTACCACCACGCCCTCTTCCAGCAATCGCCGCATCATCATTCTTCCCGCTTGGAACTCAATAGCGAGGTATTTTGCAGTGGCGCTGCCGGTGTTCTTCAAGCCGTGCGGCTCTCCCGCGGGGCAGAAGATGACGCTGCCCGCGCACACGGTGCCGCCAGAGCAGGAGACCTCACCCTCCAACACGACGAGGACCACATCGTAGCCGTCCACGTGGGGCTCGTACCCAGCACCGGGCTTCATGAAAGTGACATGGCAGTGCAACTTGCTGAGGTGGCCGGTGGCTCCTTCAAAAAGCAGCTCCTGTCTCCACCCGGGCTCCGCCGCAGCGGAAGAAGCTTCATCGGGTGACAAAGTGTCCGGCGTGAGGAACACGCCCGGACCCATCTGCGGCCACTCGCCTGAGGGGTCTGAAATCCAACGCAGCATGAGGTAGCGGGCGGGTTGCTCGCTTGTCGTGGTCAGCGTGTGGTAAAACCCAGCAGGATAATACGCCATGGCTCCGGCACCCAAGGTCTTGCGACCATGCCGCTGCCATGTGGGGTAGTGCGCCTCCACTTCACCCTCCAGCACCAGCAGGATTTCCTCCTCGGGATGCTGATGCGGGGGATGCGGGCACTTCCCTTGGTGCAGCACGGACATGTGGCACGAGAAATCCGCGATGCCAGCGGTGAAGCCGCGGAAGAAGAAATGCGACTTCCACCCCAGCCTGCCTGCGGCCAGAGGCGGCGTGGGTGCGTGATGAATCGCACTGGGGAGACGGCCTCCCTCCAGCGCATCCGACAGGAGCGGCGGCTGGGTGATGCGATTGATGCCCGTGCCATCCCGCCCGCTCACCAGGAGGCATGGCGGCCATGGTTGCTCCAGAATCTTGAAGGGCCACTCGCAGTGACCGATCGCAGGCATACGAATCGGTGTATCCACCGCAGCATACTGCAACAGCAACGCGGTGCGACTGAGATGGGGACTGAGATTGTTGGACCCGTGCCACGCACGCCCGTCAAAGAACAGGGCCTCGCCATCCCGCATGGGCACCGACTCCGGTTCCTCCGTGGCGCCGCATTCCTTCACCCATGCCGCGATGTCTTCATCCCGGATCTCGTGCCTGCGTCTGCCTTTCTGCGTGGCCTTCTCCTGCACAGTGATGCCGAACTCATGCGAACCCGGCGCCATCTTTAGCGACGTCTCCGCGCAAGTGCCCTGCAGACCAATCCACACCGACACCGTGCGCGCCGTGGGCGCGGAACTCTCGATATCCGTGTGCCAGGGATGCTCCTCACCCGGCATGCGATGGACGAGGCACGCCCCCCAGAGCACCACACTTTCCCCCAACACCGCCCTCACATGCGAAAGGATGCGCCAGTCCACCGCCACATCGTAGAAGGCGCGCTTGCTCACCGCCCAGCCCTTGTACCACTGCGCAGGTTGTTCGAAGTTATTGTCCAGCACACCCATGAGCCAGCGACACTCCGTCGTGGAAAACACCGGCACCGGCTGGGCATGTCCCCGGTCTGCGATTTCCTCCCGGACACGAGCTGTCGGGGACATTCCCATGGGGATCTCCCGTCGTGGCGTCGCTCCATTTGCAAGGTCACCCTGGTGACCACTCGCCGGAAGATGGGGAAACCTTGCACGCGGCACCTTGTGATTCATGTTCCACTGGAAAACCGGATTTCCAAAAAAGGAAAGTGGCAATGACCTCACGTTGGCCTGGTATTTCCAGCGTACAAAATCAAAGCTCAACTGGTCCCGCTTCGAGTGGCCTTGCAGCTCGCGCCACCACGCGTGTGAAAACTGCCTGCACGCCTGCCCCAGATGCCTGCGCACCAGAAACATGGTGGCATGGAGCCCAAAATACGCAGGGAATCCCAGCGAACGGTATTCCACCATTTGCCTTGTCACGATTTCAGGCAGGTCCAACCGAAGCTCCATCACCGCTTCCGATTCATCATAGAGGCATGAGCGCTCCTGATGAGACGGCACGGCCAGGTCGGCATCCTCCAGCAATGCGAGCGCGCCTGCCGCATCCAGGCCATGCAGTTCACAGTTCGCATCCATCCACACAGAGACCTCATACTCCCCCACAAAGAGATGAGGCAGCAACTTCACTCGTCGGGCATCCCGCTGGGGATCGGCATGGGCCCGCGAAATCGCCCGCAGCTTCCATGGGGCCGGAACCACGGCATGCTCATCCTCCGTGAAGAAGATGTAATCAATCTCCGGATCAGGATGCACGACCGCTGGGGGATCATCGTATCCTCCAAACACAGCCGTGTAGACGACCACTCGGGGGAAAGGGCGCTGCACCACGCTGTGGTAGCTCAAACAATAACGTGCGCAAGGAGGAAAGGAGGCCTTCCGACAAGTTGCATTTCCCCTTGCTCGAAGCCCCGCCATCCGTACCTATCTTTCCCCCAATGGACGCGGCACCCCTGCCCTGCTCTTTGGGGCAACTCCTGGATACCACCCGTTCATGAAAGTCTCCCTCTCCTGGCTCAAGACGCACCTCGACCTGGCCGATGCGTCCGTGGAAAAGCTGCGCGATCTGCTCACCTTTGCCGGCATCGAAGTGGAAGGCGTGGAAGTCCGCGGTGTGGACACGGACAAGATCGTGGTGGCGCAGATTCTGGAGTCCAAGCAGCACCCGAATGCCGACCGCCTCAGCGTGGCCCAGGTGGATGATGGCAGCGGCACGCCTCGCCAGATCGTCTGCGGGGCGAAGAACTACAAGGTGGGTGACAAGGTGCCGCTCGCCCTCCCCGGCGCGTCCCTGCCCGGCGGCATCGAGATCAAGGCGGGCAAGCTCCGCGATGTGGAGTCCAACGGCATGATGTGCAGCGGGCGCGAACTCGGCATTGGCGACGATCACAACGGCCTGCTCATCCTGGACCCCGCGCTGAAGGTCGGCAGTCTCTTCAAGGAGATTGTGCCGCCCGATGTGGTTTTCGATTTGGAAATCACGCCGAACCGCTCGGATTTGCTCAGCCACTCCGGTCTGGCGCGCGAACTGGCCGCCCTCACCGGCAAGGCGCTCAAGACCGCGCCCGCACCTCCCCAGCCTGAGGTGGAGAAGGCCTCGAAAAATCACGTGCGCCTGGATGCCCCTGACGCATGCCCCTACTACACCGCGCGCTACATTCGCAATGTGAAGGTGGGGCCCAGCCCCGAGTGGCTGCGCAGTCGCCTGGAGAGCGTGGGCCTGCGCCCCATCAACAACGTGGTGGACATCACCAACTACGTCCTGCACGAGGTGGGCCAGCCGCTGCATGCCTTCGACGTGGACAAGCTCGAGGGCGGCATCATCGTGCGCCATGCTTCCGAAGGTGAAAGCATGGTGGCACTGGATGGCAACAGCTACGCCCTCGATGCCGAGGACCTCGTGATCGCAGACAAGGCCTGCGCCGTGGCCATCGCGGGTGTCATGGGTGGCGCCGCCACCAGCGTGACGGAGCAGACCACGAACATCCTGCTCGAGTCCGCCTACTTCGCCCCCAGCCAGGTACGCCGCACCTCTCGCCGTCTTCTTCTGAGCAGCGACTCCAGCTACCGCTTCGAGCGCGGCGTGGATCCTCAGGGCGTGCTGGACGCCTCCGCCCTCGCGACCAAGCTCATCCTGGAAATCGCAGGCGGCCAGGCGGATGAAGAAGTGCTGGCCGCGGGCAAGCCTCCTGTGCTGGTGAAGGACATCGTGTTCGACGAACTGCGCGCCAAAGCGCTCATCGGCATTCCCGATCTGGATCGGTATGAGATGCACAAGGTGCTCTCTTCGCTCGGCCTCCAGC
>JAEYUU010000115.1 GCA_023429545.1 Verrucomicrobiota bacterium | reverse complement strand
CACAGGTACTTCACGCCCGCAGGCCTTCCGTCCTTGTTCGTAAGGTCGATTCGGCCCTCGGGGAAGGTGAAGGGCCGGTGGTTGGACACCGTCATCACATGCATGAAGAAGGGCTTGCTTGCGGATTGATTGGCGTCCGCCTCCTGCATTGCCCAGCGGAAGAGGTCCTCGTCGCAGACGCCCCAGGCGTTTTGAAAGGTGATGTCCTTTTTTGATTTCTTCATGCGGTCCACCACCCGGTAGCCATTGCCGGAGAAGAACGTGTTCATGTTGTCGAACATGGCATCCCCGCCATAGACATAGCTCGTGTCATACCCTCGCGCGCGGAAGAGGCTCGCGGTGGTGAAGAGCTTGTCGTTGTTCGGCCGCCACACGATGGACTGCCCCGGAGTCGGCGGGACGCACAGCGTGAGCGCCTCCAGTCCGCGCACCGTGCGCGTGCCGGTGGCATAGAGATTCGTGAAAAGGATGCCCTCATCCGCCAGGCGGTCGAGATTCGGTGTGAGCCATGACCGGAGACGGAAGCCGCTCTGCTGGAAGTGGCGCATGAACTCCGCGCTGAGGCTCTCCACGCTGACCAGCACGACGTTCCAGCCCTTTTCCGGGCCATCATGGTGTATCACCCTGCGTAGATCGCGCGGGTCGTCGTTGAGTGGCGGTGTGTCCGAGAGCACGAGAAGTGCCTTCGCCCGTGCCATGGCGGCATCCGTGTCCCGCTTCATGTAGAAGCGCTCGTAGTCGATTTCGCTCTCCCAGAAGGAGGCGCAGAAGGCATAGATGCCGTTCTTCGCCACCTCGCGGTTGAACTCATTGTCGAAGCGCGGGATTTGTGACTGGCTGAAGCCGTAGGAAATGCCGGCCAGCAGCGCGATGCCGCCAAAAGTGTGGCCCGTGCGCGGCAGCCAGCGGGTGTCTCCGGAGGCGATCCACGCGGGCGCGCCCAGTTTCACCAGCAGATACGTCAGCGCCGCACCGAGCAGCGCCAGCCCGCCCAGGATGAGCGGCATGGGGTAGGACTGCTGGATGTTGTCGATGACCTCCTGGGTGTAGACGAGGTAATCCACTGCGATGAAGTTGAATCGCACCGCGAACTCATCCCAGAAGAGCCACTCTGCGATGCTGATGAAAAGGAAGACCACACTGTAGAGGAAGAGCAGCCCGGTGATGAACCATCGACCCGCCCGGCTGCGCAGCAGCATGTCTGGGAGGAGCAGGATCACCAGCCAGAGGGGAGCGGAGGCATACAGCCCCGCGAGCAGGTCATACCAAAGCCCGGCGGCAAAGGAACCGAGCAGGGAGACATTCCACGCCACCTCATGACGTCCCTGGAAGAGCAGCGCGAGGCGTGTCAGCAGCGCCAGGATCACCTGGAGCATGAGGACCACTGCCACGCCGCGCCACAGGTAGCTGCGGATGTTGATTCTCCTGGAGATGTCAGGAGAGGGTGCCGGTGCGGATGCGGATGGCTCAGGGGGACCGGCGGAAGGGTGCGGAATCATGAGTGCTGGCTGAAGATGGGGGTGCTGGTCTCGGCCATCGGTCTCCGGTTCCATGGAATCATGGCTGCCAGCACACAGGCGTTCACGGCATTCACGAGCACCGCGCTCCACAAGACATCGCTCAGAAAGTGCGCGCCACTGGCCACGCGTGCCCAGCCCACCAGCAGACCCCAGGCGATGCCGGCGAAGAGCCCCACGTACAGGTTTTCCCTTCGGCCCCATGCCGCGGCGGCAAAACCCAGGCTGCTCAGATAGAAGGCGGCAGAAGCATGACCGCTGGGGAAGGAGCGGCCCTTGGAATCCAGCTCGTGCAGGAAGACACGGTCGTAGTGCTGGCGTCCTCCGAACTCAGCCACGTCCTTGGGACGGGCGCGGTTCGATGAGTGCTTCAGGAGTCCATTCACCAGAAGGCCGGGCCCCAGCAAAAAGGCGAGCGTGAGATACAGGGCGGGCGGTCCGAGGCGCCTCCATGGCCGGTGCCACGTGGATATGATGCCCACGAGCGCGGCGCCCATCGCCACCGCGAGCGCGGGGGCCGGACCATAGTCATTCAGGAACTGGCACACGCTTGACCGGCTCCCAAACCAGATCCTTGGCGCGTGCCACCACAGGCGTGCCATGGCAAGATCCACGTCCCAGATGCGCACGAGCATGCTGACCGCCAGCGCCAGGGCCATCAGCACGGCGATGAAGATGGCGAGAGGCCGGACCCGCGTGAACCATGCCACCGAGGGAATGGCAGACGTCATGGCGCCACCTCCGTGTTCTGCTGTGCCAGCACGGATTTGGGAAGAATCGCATCGCCCGTGCGGGCATTCACCAGCAACTCGCGAGGAGAGGCGAGGCCGGGCGATACTGCCTGGAAGGCCCATACCCAGCGCGCATCGCGTTTTTCCAGGCTGCCATCAATGATCACACTGCCGGGCGCGGTGGCGAGTGCGGCGGCTTCCGCCTGGCTCCTTACAATCGCCAGAGCAGGCTCGGTACGGGTGGACTGACACGAGGCTGCGCAACACAAGCAGGCCGCTGCCAGGAGGGTGCGGGACCATGGGAGATGCATGCGTCCCAAACAGACACCGCCGAGATGACTCCGCCGTGACAGGATGATGACAATACTGTCATGTTCTCCGGCGTTGCTTGTGCAGGAGACGCGGACATCTTTGCCGCTTCCACGGACCCGTGTCCGGACTTATGAAAGTGCTCGTCGTTGAGGATGAATCCAAGATGGCTGCGTTCCTCGAGCGCGGCTTTTGCGAGCAGCATTTTGAGGTGGAAGTGTGCGGACGCGGAGACACTGCCTTGGATCGCATCCTGTCGTCCTCATTTGATGCCGTGGTACTGGACATCATGCTGCCCGGGCTGGACGGCATCTCCGTGGTGCGCCGCCTTCGTGAGCAGGGCAATGCCACTCCGGTGCTTATTCTCTCCGCGCGTGGTCATGTGGATGAGCGCGTGGAGGGACTTGAGGCCGGCGCGGATGATTATCTTGCCAAGCCCTTCGCCATCAAGGAGGTCGTGGCACGTGCTCGCGCCCTTTCGCGACGGGTTCCGGAAACGCGCGCCCAGATCCTGAAGCTGGCGGACCTCACGCTCGATCTCGTGCAGCATGAAGCGAGGCGCGACGGGACACGCCTCGAGCTGAGTGCGCGTGAATTCAAGATGCTGGAGGTATTGCTGCGCAATGTGGGCCGCATTTGCGGGCGCGCGGTGCTGCTGGAGCAGGTGTGGGATTTCAACTTCGACCCCGGCACCAATCTGGTGGACGTGTACATCAAGCGTCTGCGTCGCAAGCTGGACGATGGCCACGAGGTGAAGCTGGTGCACACCGTGCGCGGCTCAGGATACGTGCTGAAGGAGGACGCTGCGTGAAGTTGAGCGTGGCAGCCCGTATCACCTGGTACATGGGAGGCGTGCTTGCCGTGGCGGTCGGCATTGTGGCCCTGCTGAGCTACCGTGAGATGGTCATGGAGGCGGCGGATCCCGGGGCATACGGTGAGGAACCCGAGCCCCTGTGGTGGCAGTTCGCGGAGGTAGCCTTGCGTTCACTCATTCCTGTTGCCGTTTTGGGAGCAGGAGCTTGGTGGATGATCATGCGCACCCTGCGCCCTCTTGAGAGC
>JAEYUU010000107.1 GCA_023429545.1 Verrucomicrobiota bacterium | reverse complement strand
TCGCAGGCCATCGAGAGTGCCCTGGGTCAAACCTGGCCCCGGATCGAGATCATTGTTCTCGACGACGGCTCCACGGACGGAAGCTGGGAAGCCATGACCCCGTGGGCGGCGAAGGTCAGGATTGAGCGCTCCCTGGAGAATCGGGGACAGAACGCATCGCGCAATCATCTGAACTCTCTCTGCCAGGGAGACTGGCTGGTCTATCTGGATGCAGATGATGAGCTGCTGCCGGATACCGTGGAAAAGAAAATGGAATTCTCGGGCCTCGCCGACTGCGTGTATGGGACCATGGATGTGCAATACTACCGGGACCAGACCTTGCTGACCTCCCAGACCGTCCGCGCAAGCCAGTATGCCGACCCGCTGAAAGCTGCCTTTGAGTGGAAGTACCCGAACACCTCATCGGTAATGCTCAGGCGGAGTGCCCTGCAAGAGGTGGGCGGTTGGAATGAAGACGTGCATAACTGCACAGACTATGAGCTCTACTTCCGGATGCTGCTCCGGGGTATGCGATTCGTCGCGGCCCCCCACTCGGTCACCGTCTACCGGCAGTGGAGCACCCACCAGGCGGTATACCAGAACTCCGTGCGCAAAACGACCACGCGTCTGCAAGTCATGTGGGCTGCGGTTGCAGTTCTCGAGCGGGAGGGGAAGCTCACCTCCGACCTGCGCGAATCCTTCAGCAATGCAGCCCTGTCGGTGATTCGAAGTCTCCATCCAATCGATGCTGCACGGGCAGCTGCCGAGCATCAAAAACTCCGGGGATGGCATCCCGCATTTTTGCCCTCCCGGTCGTTGTTTCCTGGCCACTACTGCCTGGCGTATGAGCTTCTGGGATTCCGCGCCGCCGAACTGCTGGCCAAGGTCACCCGTTGGCTCCGCCCCAAACCATCGCCCGGATTGTACCTGCACCCCCAGGCGCAAGTTACCACCAATGAGCTACGACACCTTCGCCATGACGCCCCAGAAAAGAAGCCATGAGTGATGCGGAATCCATATTCAACCTGCTGTTGAAGGAGTCCCCGGCATTCCACGGATCCACAGGGGAATCACAATGGTCGCTCGGTCTGGATACGCTGAAATGGCTGTTTTACAATGTTCGCTCCGGTGATGTCACCTTGGAGACCGGCTGCGGATACAGCACCATCGTGTTCGCCATCAAGGGGTGCAAGCACACGGTAATCTCCCCCGTGGAATCGGAACACGAAAGAATCAGGCAATGGGGGTGTGCCCACGGGGTTGATTTTTCAAGCGTGCGGTTCATCGCCGCCAAGTCGGAGGATGTCTTGCCGTCGCTTGGAGATGAATCACTGAACCTTGTTTTGATCGATGGATGGCATGCCTTTCCGGCGCCGTTCATCGACTGGTTTTACACGTGCCAAAAGCTGTCGCTGGATGGCCTGATGATTGTCGACGACACGCAAATCCGCTCCTGTCGCATCCTCTCGGATTTCCTCAGCATGGAGCATCGCAGGTGGCGACTGGAAAAGAGGCTTCACCGAACCGATGTGTTTCGCAAGATTCATGCGCAAGCTTTTGAGGGCGACTGGAGGAGTCAGCCCTATGGTGAGAAGCCGCTGCTCAGTCTCAAGGATCGCTGGCAGACCGGACTTCGCCCAAAGATGGTGAGTGTGGCAAGACACGTTCCGGGGTTGATTCCCATGCTGAAGAAAATGCGTTCGCTTGTCGTGCCGAAGCCAGCCAGTCGGCCCAACGGTCGCACCCCCTGATGGTCGGCTCCCAAAACTCCACTCCGCTTGTCTGGCCACCGTGTCTGATGCTTGCATCTGATACATCCTCTCATGCGAAGCATTCCGGGTACACCGTGCTGGCCAGGCATGTGCCTTCTGCCCAGCTTCTTTGGTCCAGGCGCAACGAACCCTCAAATCCATGGCAACGAGCACTGGTCGGCATTTTGAGCCGTTTGGCGCAATCGCGCTGGTACAGGCTGGGTTCCCTGCATGTTGAACTCCGTGCATGGCGGATGCTGCGGAGTGGATACAAGGGGGTGGTCCATCTTTTGTGGGGTGATCGGGACTGGGGGTTTCTGCACCGTGTGGCGCATCGCAACGAGGCTCCCCTGTGCGCCACGTTCCATACCTGTCCGGATACGCTCCCCGATGTTTTCAATCACCCCAAGAACCTTCGACTCTTGAATGGCGTGATCTTGATGAGCGAAGTCCAGCGCCCCTATTTCGAATCCCAGGGGGTGGACCCGGACCGTATCCACATCGTGCACCACGGAGTCGATTGCAGCTTCTTTCGCCCTTCAAAGTCGGACTCTGATGCCCCTTTCGAGGTGATTTCCGTGGGAACCTACCGTCGAAACTTTCCACTCCTTCGCGAGGTTTGCGAACGCCTGATGCAGGATCGCGACGTCCGGGTCAAGATCGTGGCACACCCCTCACAGAGGCCCCTCTTTGCGGATCTGGCCAATGTGGATTTCTATTCAGACATTCAGGATGAACAGTTGCTGGCACTCTATCAGAGCGCCTCGTGTCTGTTGATGACGATCGAAGCTGCCACGGCCAACAATGCCATTCTCGAGGCGCTCGCCTGTGGTCTGCCCATCGTCTCGGAAGACGTAGGCGGCATCAGGGAGTATACGGGCGCCACTGCCGCCAGTCTGCATTCACCCGGTGATGCGGAGGGCCTGGCAAACTCAGTCGCGGCGTTGCGTAAGAACTCCGGCCTTCGTCAGTCCATGTCGTCTGCGGCTCGCACCCGTGCGATGGAACTGGACTGGTCGATCGTCGCTCAAAACACCGCGGCCGTATATCAGAAGCTGGTACCCCAGATGACGCCACCCCGATAATCTGTGAGGTGGCACCGAATCCACGACCCACGTCTATGTCCCTTCGTTCTCAAATCTGGAATCTGCGCACCATTGTAACGCGGAACAAGGTGCTCGCTCCGCTTGGAGAATCGGCGTTGAACGCCATCTCATGGCTTCACCGCATCAATCCCCTGCAACTGTCCAAGGAGTCTGTCCGCCACGCCACCTATCTGAATGCAGGATGTGGAAAGAAACCCCGCGAAGGATTTGTCAATCTCGACTACAACTGGCAGCCAGGCATTGAGCTGATTTGGGATCTGGGACGCACGCTGCCCTTCCAGGAGAACTCCCTGCGCGGCATTTATACGGAACACTGCATGGAGCATCTGCCCTTCGGAATGGTGACATCCCATGTGCTTCCCGAGTTCTACCGTGTCCTCGCCCCTGGCGGCTGTCTCCGCCTGATCGTTCCGGACGGCGGGCTCTATTTGAACCTCTATGCTGAAGCCCAGCAGAACCCGGAGGTTTCCTTTCCCTTTGAAGACGCAGCTTGCGTGACCCCTATGATGCACGTGAACAAATGTTTCCGTAACTTTGGTCACTTGTTTGCCTATGACTTTGCCACGCTCGAGCACTTTATGCGCAAAGCCGGCTTCTCTACCGTGACGCGCCGCAGTTTCATGAATGGTTCCGACCCACGGCTCTTGCTCGACTCTCCCGAAAGGGCTCCTGAATCCCTGTACGTCGAAGCGATAAAGTGACCTTACCCCAATACCGGAGCACCCCCACAGGCACTGCACCGGCGACAATCCAAGGCGGCCCGCAGGCCCGGGATACGGATATCAAGAACCAGTCTCGCCCCAAGGTGGCGTCTGCAACGCAGCTTCGATTCCACTCATGATCGTCAGGCTCCTCAAACATATTTTGCCAGATCGTCCCTGCCTTACCAAGGTACTGCGAGGTCCGTTTCGCGGGGCGCGCGTCTTTATGAATCCCAGGAATTCGCTCCGAAAGGTGCTGGGCATCTATGAGCATGAGCTCAATGGATGGGTCGAGCAGGCGCTCCGCCGCGTGCAGCGCGTCCTGGACGTGGGTGCGAATGACGGGTACTTCGCCTTCGGCTGTGCGGCAGCGTTCACGCGGATGGGCATCCAGGGTGAAATCTTCGCGTATGAGCCGCAGGAGGTTCATCTGAAAACGCTGAGGGAGAGCTTGTCTTCCCAGCGCACAACTTCCGTGCGGATTACGCTGGTGCCCGCATTCGCTGGAGCCGGCGACAACAATGTCGATACCGTTGCCCTTGACTCAAGCGAAGCGCCGGATCGCAACCGCACCCTTATCAAGATCGATGTCGAAGGCGCTGAACTCGATGTCATTGCCGGAGCACATTCCTGGCTGAATCCTACCAACCTCTTTCTCATCGAGGTTCACTCTGGGGAATTCATTGCCCCTATTACGGAGACTTTCTTGCAGCACGGCATCAGGCTGCGGCGGATAGATCAGCAGCCGTACCCGATTCTCGGCAGGGAGGAGAGGGATGAATCCAACTGGTGGCTCGTATCGGAACTTTCGCCGGTCGATGACACCTCCTTGGGGCCGGATGCAACAAAGTCCACTTGATGAACAAGGATGACTACGTATGCGCATTCCGGGGGCGGCGGGATTCTTATCAGGTCCCCCTGGCGCTGGCGGAGGCTGGCCTGCTGAACCAGTTCATCACCGACGTCTATGCGACCCCGCCGCTGGAAGGCCTGGCCAGGTTGTTGCCACGTTCACTGCAAAAAAAGCTCACATCGAGAAAAATGTCAGGGATCCCTGTTGAACGGGTCCGTTGCCTGTGGGGAAATACCTTTCTGGAACACGCCCGGCACAAGCTCGGATTTTCGAAAGATGTCACCTGGATGAAGCTGGATCAAGGCTACTCACTCGCAGCGGCATCCCGTGCCCGAAGGGAGCGGGCTAATCTCTTCCTCTACAGTCCCTATGCGTGGGAAGCCTTCGTGGCCCGCTATGCGCATGTGCCGCGGAAGGTGCTCTTC
>JAEYUU010000740.1 GCA_023429545.1 Verrucomicrobiota bacterium | reverse complement strand
GATCTGCGGGCCTTCAATCAGCCGCTTCTTCACCTTTCCGTGGAACAGATTGTCGACATCATAACGCAGCGTCTCGGGCACTTGGGCGCGGTACGTTTCATCGCTGCCGGACTCCATGAGGAAGTCCACGATGTCGAGCCCGAAGCCCGGATCGCGGAACCCAGTCTTCTTGTCGAGCAGGCTGCCGCCCGCGATACCGCTTACATAACCCTTCTTCCGCACAGCGAAATCAAGCGCCGTGCCGGTGACGGTGATGACATCGCTTGTTTCCGTTACCTTGAAGCCGCGGTCTGCTGCTGGAACGTCGAGCTGGATGCCAATCATCCAGCCAAGCGCGAGAATCAGAGTGCGTTTCGCAGCCATAAGAACGGCCATTAACTACGTGGCCGGCATGCAGTTGTTTCGGTTGTTCCAGAAGGCAAGCTCACGCTTCACTTCTTGATCTCATACACCTCCCCATTCGGCAACTGCGGAGCGAAGATCATGAGGTAGTGGCCCTTGCCGAGCTTGTAGAGATAGCCCACGGAGTTGCGGTTCATCTGTTCCCCGGTGGGATGGTCTTTGGAGCCGAGATAGTTGCCAATGGGATCGCCTTCATAGTAGCTGCCACCAGTGAAGAGATACTGCTTCTCGCCTGCACGCGCCAGCGTGCCCTGGCGGCGCTGGGAACCAGTGGCCTTGTGAAAGACCAGGGTCTTCCCCTCTGCAGAGATTCGACACTTGAAGAAGGGATACGCGTAGGCGCCGAACTGACCGGTCTGCAGGCTGCGCACGCGCCAGCTTCCGCAAAGCTCCTCGCTGGAAGCAATCGCCAACCTGGGCTTGTCCAGCAGAGATAGCATCTCCTGCGCGGCGGCGAGACTGCCCTTGTCCGTGACGGATTTTTTGGTCTCCTCGATCTGAGTCCGCAGTGACTCCTCTGCGGCGGCCAGGGCTTCGCGATCATTCTCGTGCATGGCGGCACGCGCTCGGTCGAGAGGAGTGGCACCCTCTTGGGAGAAGGCGGGAATCGGGACTGCGAAACAAAGTGAAAAGACGGCTAGGGCGAGGCAGAGGAAGATTCGGCGCAAATTCATAGAGGGATGGTAATGGCGGGTCGCGCAACATCCTATTCGATCTGCGTCTGGCGACAAGGGACCTCGCGACCCGCAACGATGGAGGAAGTGGCGGCGGGCCGTGGTGAATAGATCGAACGTCACAGACCCGCCCAGAGGGAATCAGACTGACTGACACTTCCGCTAGATCGATCTTAAAAAACCAGACTTTCACGAGCAAACTCTTGCCCTACATGTATATTTATAAGGAATTTTCATGATCACCGCCAAACCGCGCGTCCTCATCATCGTCGAAAATCTGCCCGTCCCGTTGGACAGGCGGGTGTGGCAGGAGGCATGTGCGCTGCGTGACGCCGGACATGATGTAACGGTCATCTGCCCCCAAATGCGCGGATACACGGAAGCGGAGGAGGTGCTGGATGGCATTCAAATCTACAGGCACTGGATCAGCGGCGAGGCCAAGGGGATTCGCGGCTTCATCAGCGAATATGCCACGGCCCTGTGGGGAGAGTTCTGGTGCGCGCTGAAGGCCTGGCGACGCAAGGGCTTCGACGTCATCCACCTATGCAACCCTCCAGACCTGCTCTTTCTGGTGGCCCTGCCCTACAAGCTCTTTGCCCACGTGAAGGTGGTCTTCGATGTGCATGACCTGTGGCCGGAGATGTTCGAGGCGAAATTCCATGGCCGGGGCCTGCTCTACCGGGCGGTACGCTTTGCCGAACGCTGCACCCTGTCGCTGGCGGATGTCGTCATCGCCACCAACCAAAGTGTGCTTTCGACGGTGAAACACCGCGGTGCCAAAAACGACGAGGACGTCTTCGTGGTGCGCACGGCGCCGCACAAGTTGAACACTCAAATCGCGGCGGATGCCACGCTACGGAAGGGTCGCAAGCACCTGGTGGGATACATCGGCGTGATGGGAAATGCGGATGGGGTGAACTACCTCATCGAGGCAGCGAATCACATCGTGCACAAACGGCGGCGCAATGATGTGCAGTTCCTCCTCATGGGCAGTGGCCCGGAGCACGCGGAACTGACGAAGCTGCGCGACTCGATGTCCCTGCAGGCCTTCGTGGATATGCCGGGGCGCGTGACGAATGAGTTCCTCTTCACCGCGCTGAAGACCATGGATCTGGGCGTGGCCTGTGATCCCATCAATGACTACAACGATCACTGCACGATGAACAAGACGCTGGAGTACATGGCCTTCAGCCGGGCGCAGGTGATGTTTGGCACCCGGGAGGGACGCTACTCCGCAGGCGATGCCGCGCGGTACGTCATGGAAAACTCTCCTGAAAAACTTGGCGATGCCATCCTGGGGATGATCGACAACCCCGAGGAACGCGAGCGCATGGGGGCACTGGGATATGAACGGCTCACCACCGAACTGAGTTGGGAGCGTTCGGTGGAGCAATTGCTTGCGGCGTACCAGCGGGCCTGCAGCCGGTCCTGAATTCCTTCTCCCCTCTCCGTTTGCCGCACTCCATGCTCACGCAGACCTTCAAGGCCCTCGTCGCCGCCACGTTTTTCATCGCCCTGCTGGCAGTGGGTGCGCTGGGGACGGAGACGCGCCTGCTGCTCTTCTGGCCGGGTTGTGCGGTACTGGGCCTGGCGGGGCTGATTGCCGGGCTGCGCTGGACATGGCGGATCAAATACCTGCCTTCAGACTGGTGCCTGCTCACAGGGTTCCTGTTTGCCGCGTACCTGCTGGTGAGGCAGGTGACCTCGCCCGTGACCGTCCATGCGCGGGAGGATCTCTTCATGCTGCTGGGCTGCGCGGTGGCCTACACACTGAGCGCCACGGTCCTGAGCCAGCCCCGCGCGCGCACCATGGTCCTGGTGGCCCTGCTGCTCATCCTCGTGGGCAACCTGACGGTGGGTTTCATCCACTTCAGCGACAAGGGGATGATGCACTACCACATCGTGCCCGAATACATGCGCGACTTTGGCGATGGTGAGCGCATCGGCGGCTTCTTCATCAACTCGAATCACCTCGCCTCCTTCCTCGCCATGATGACGCTGCTGGCAGCGGGCATGGCCACCTTTGGCCGCAGCGGGCCGGTGCGCCGGTTGTGCATCGCCTTCGCCGGCCTCTCCGCCGCCGTGGGGGTGGCGCTTACCGTGAGCCGCGGGGCCATGGTGGGGCTCGCGGCGGGCGTGGTGGTACTGGCTGTGCTAGGAGTCATCATGCTGTATCGCACCCAGAGGCACCTGGTTGGCAAGGTGCTCGCCGGTGTGGGTGTGCTGGCAGTGCTGGGCGGCCTGGTGCTGTACGGCGTGTTCGCCGAACAGCTTCGCTCGCGCCTCGGCGGCTCCGGTTTTGCCGAAGGCGATCCCCGCCCCTTCATCTGGCGGGCGGCACTGGCCCAACATGCGGAAAGCCCCTGGACGGGAACCGGCGCGCGCATGTTCACGGAAGGTTGCATCACCTACCGCACCGCGGACACCCCGCCCTGGACGAAGGATGCGCTCTTTGTACAC
>JAEYUU010000706.1 GCA_023429545.1 Verrucomicrobiota bacterium | reverse complement strand
CCCCGCTCGCGGGCAAGACGGTGGCCAAGTCCGGTCTGGGCAAGGAAATTGAACTTACCCTCGTGCGCATCATCCGGAACAAGAACGAATACTACGAGCCACGCGCCGGCTCCATCCTCCGCGGCGGGGACGTGGTCATCGTGGAAGGCAGCTCGGATGATATCGTGCGCATCAAGGACATCCCCGGCATCGACATCAAGGCGGATGTGAAACTCTCCGATCCAGAGATGGACGCAGGCGAGATGGAACTGGCGGAGGTGCTCGTCGTGCCCGGGTCCCGGCTGGTTGGGCGCACGCTCAAGAACATCGGATTCCGCGAACGATATGACCTGCAAGTGCTCGGCCTCAGCCGCCACGGAGAGACAATGCACAAGAAGATGAGCACCATCCCCATCAAGGTGGGGGACATCCTCCTGGTGCAGGGCAGGCGCGAACAGATGACGCGCATCAGTGACCAGGGCATCTTCAGCATCCTCGGCGTGCTGGAGGGCGAGCGTCCCAAGGTAAAACACGCGCCTTGGGCCATGGCGATTTTCCTTCTGGTCATTCTGCTGCCCACGTTCAAGATAGTTACCCTTCCCGTGGCGGTGATGCTGGGCGTCTTTGCCGTGTTCGTCACGCGCTGCCTCAGTTCAGAGGAAGCCTATCAGGCGGTGGAATGGAAGGTGCTCGTGCTCGTGGCCTCCATGCTATCTCTTGGCGTGGCCATGGAGCACACCGGTACTGCCGTGTACCTCGCGGACCACATCGTGGGCTGGGTGGGCCACGTAAGTCCCTACTGGCTGCTCAGTGCCTTCTTTGTGCTCACCGTGCTTCTCACCCAGCCAATGTCCAACCAGGCCGCCGCCGTGGTGGTGTTACCCATCGCCATTCAAACGGCTCTCCAACTCGGTGTGAATCCCCGCACCTTCGCCATGATGACGGCCGTCGCTGCAAGCTGCTCCTACCTCACCCCTCTGGAACCCGCGTGTCTGATGGTTTATGGTCCAGGCCGATACCGCTTCTTTGATTTCCTGAAAGTGGGCGGTCCGCTAACGCTGGTCATCTTCGTTGTGGCGATTGTGCTGGTGCCGAGGGTGTGGCCCCTGTAACGGGAGTACAACCTTCTCGTAGAAGCAACTCTCGCTGCATCATGCGATGTAAATCTTGCCGCGGTCAGACGGCGGCTCCGCAATAGGCCATGAGAACGCCTTCAGTGCCTCTACGGCCAACGTTCTGAATTCATGCCAAACAACGTGCACGTCGAGAGCCGAGTCTTCCCATACGTCGGGATGTTCAAGCCCGCTCCATCTGTCAATGGTCTCATCCAATCGTTTCAACACTGACTGCTGTTTCTCCGTAAGGTCGCCCACATGCCGCCAACACTCGTCGAAATCGAGGACGAGTTCATCGGGTACACACACGCCTGACGGAAACAACTGGCGCTGGACTGTGGCAGGCATCGCCAAAGCCTGTAGAGCCCAAAGAAGCTGTTCCAGTTGAGCGTTCATGAGGGGTCAGACCAATGTTACGCCACCGCATTCGCCTTCGCGTACTCTTCAAACAATCCGCGCTGGCGGTAGAAGTCCACCTCCGCCACGCCCACTTCCTGAAGCGCGGCCTTCACCTTGGCGGCATCGCCACCACCGAGCACGTGCTGGCGGATGAGGTCCATCTTCTTCGCCTGCAGCGCGAGGAACTCAGGATCCACCACGGGGGTGTTCGGCCATTTGCCGGCGGCCTGACCTTCCTTGAGCACCTGCTTGAAGGGGACGCCGCTCTTGTTGGCCTCCTTCTTCGCGTCATTCACACCGGCGAACCAGTCGGCATGCACGATCTTGTAGTAGTCGCGCATGGCCTGCTTGTTGTAGTGCAGCACGAGCTTCTTGCCGTCCGTCTCAAGGAAGCTGGTGGCGCGGAAACTGTCCGTATCGATCGTGTCCACATAATAGAAGTCGCCATTGTCCACGGCGAACTCCCACTTGATGTCCCACAGCAGCAGGCCAATTTCATCGAGAAGCTGACGCACCGCCCACGCTCCGAGGATGGTCATCTTGATCACGGAGACGAAGGCCTCCGCCTCCAGTCCGCTCATGAGCAGCGCTTCCTGCTTGGACACATTGCGGTCCTCAGGCTCGTGCTTGCTGGTGAGGTCGAAGATGGGCTTCTCCAGGAACTGCCAAGCCTGCATCGGCTTCGTCAGGCCAAGCTCAGCCTCATAGGCGCGCTTTCCGGAGTCCGTGAGGCTGCCGTACTTCTTCAGCACGGAGGAGCCACCGGTGATGCCGAAGCGCACAATGCTCTCCAGCGGAATCACATAGGTGCCCGCCTGGTGGAACATGGCATAATCATACACATAGGTGCCCAGGAAGGTCTTCTGCACCGGCTTCATCACCGGGAAGCGGCGCACCACGTTGTAGGTGCTGGGCTTCGCCGGCATGCCCTCGGTGGCAATCACACCTGTGTCACCATCGAGCATGCCGATGTGGTGGGTCCTGGCGCCTTCGCGCAGCATCGTTTCGAGCGGTCCCTTCTGGATGTCCGCCTTGAAGTCCGCGGGCAGCTCGGGGTCCGCCGCGATGGCGTCACGCACCTTGGTCCAGGTTTCAGGCTTGCTCATGCGGGTGTAGAGCGCATGGCGGAAGGTGGCGCGGGCCACGTCGCTGCCGGGGATGTCGAAGATGCTGCCCACGTCGAACACACTGCCGGCGTTCGTCGTTTCACAGACCATGAGGTCATCACGTCCCGGCACGGCGTAGAGGTGCTGCACGGAGCCGACGTAAATGGGCTTGCCGAGTTCGGAAGGGCGGACGGAGGGAAGGCTGGTTTCGGACATGTGCGGGTGGGAAAGGAATCGGATGACTCAGACAAATTGCCCCCCGGCGCAAGGAGTTTCCTGCGCTGTTCGTGGCCCGGACGGAAATGGGAGCGACTAGGGGAATTCATGGATTGCGACACCGCGTGTGACTGGCTAGCGTGCACC
>JAEYUU010000686.1 GCA_023429545.1 Verrucomicrobiota bacterium | reverse complement strand
GTTGCAGCCCTTGTGTGCGCACGGCTACGAGACTTCCGCCGAGTTCAACGCGACTCTGCCCGACCGACGCTGGCTTATGCGACACGCCTTCGGCAGGCGGACTCATCATCTCCACCTTGTCGTCTTCGGCGGCGAGCGGTGGATTCGGTCTTTACAGTTCCGTGACGCACTGCGAGCCGACGCAGCCGTCGCCAGTCGCTACGAGCATCTCAAACGAGATCTTGCCGAGCAGTATCGCCACGACCGCGAGGCTTATACCGACGCCAAGACAGCGTTCATCAATGAAGTCCTCACCAACGTCGCCGAACAAAACGGATGCAGGCAACGGCTCGAAGGCTATCTGTCGGGTCAGCAACGTCCACCCCTCGCCGTCGCCTGATCCGAGGCGTTCTGCCAAAGAATCCACAATGCGACACCTCATCATTATGGCTGCGTTATTCTCCTTCCTCGGTCGCCTGATGGGTGCCGAAGACAAGCCCGCATTCGAAGTTGCCCCAATCTACAAGGACATGCGGAGCCTTGCTCTGAAGCTGAACGACAAGGAAGTCCCTGACTTGAAGGGCAAGCGTGTTTTCGCGGTCTTGATGGAGTCAGGCTTTCCGGAGGCCGCATACACGCTTGTGGCCGCAGGTGACGGCGCTGCCAGCCTATACTTCTCGAACGGGGGCGGATTGATCGGAGCCGGAGAGCACACCAATGTCCGACCTGAATCCTTGAAGGTTGTGAAGATGGCGGAGGATTGCCTGAAGCACATGAAGAAGGTTGATGCATTCCCTATTGTGAAGCCTGGGAGCACGACGTTCTATATTGTGACCGCCGATGGGGTCTTCAGCTACACAGCCAAGGAGGATGACCTTGGCGAGAAGAGAGACAAGAAATTGTCCGACCTATTCCATCAGTGCCACGCTCTCATCACGCAGATGCGCATCGCAGACGAGAAAAGACAGGCAGAACAAGACGGTGGTGGACAACCGGCTACCCGCCCCGAGTCGAAATGACCCTCTTGATTACGACCCTCAACCTTGTTGCGGAGTGGCGCTGCCGGTAGCCGGTGCCACACCTCGACGTTAGGCCACTTCGCACACCTCGCATGAAACCAAGCGTCAAGACTGGCAGCAGATTGCGGCAGGTTGCTGCGAGAGTCGGTCTCGCCAAGTGTGCGCCCGACAAACACGATTGGGAGTTCTTCGACAGTTGCCCAGGCATCGAGGTTTTCGAGTGCAGGATTTGCAGGCTGAAGAAGTTCGTTGACCTCAAGACAGGTCGCGAGTCTTTTGAGTGAGTATTCCGAGTATAACGACACCGTGGCCTAACCATGCGCTGCAGCGAACCCGGCATGACGCCGCGGTTGGCAATCGTTGCGTCCCGTGCGCCGGGTCGCATCACTTGAGTCGTTAGAGGTCTCAAGTGATGCGTACTCCCGAACCAGACTTGCCCCTGCCGCGCGCCTCGCTGCCCGAGGGGTGCTCAGATCTTGTCGATGCATACAAGATCTGTGCCGCCTCAGAGGAGGAGCACCGCCGATTCATCCTGCGGTTGGCAGCGCCACTCCACGACACGTTCGTCGCTCAATTGGGACCCTGAAGAACTGGGCACAGGCGACGAAGAACTGATGATGCAGCGCATTTCGGATTCCTTCACCCAATACTGTTGGCAAATCCGAAAATGGAAAGGCAGATCGGCGCGTCAGCGAACCTCGTGGAGACGCTCTTCGATCTCGTGATGGCCAATGCTGACGGCGGGAATAGCTGACAAGACACACAGGCAACCGCTCCGGGCTGTGGTGTTCGCTGGGCCAAACTCCCTCTTGCGTCGCCCGGCACGGTGGCTGAGCTTGGAATCGTTTGGCAGAAGGGAATGACGATGCCGCTTTCAGAACTTCCATCACAGGAGATCACTCTTGAACATGTTTTCGACGTGATTGTTAGGACTGAGCAACGTCATCGCGTTGTATGGACGGCAGGTCGAATTCTCAAAGAGGATGGCTCATTGCATCGCATCGCGACGGCAAGTCCCGGTCGAAGACGATTGGTCCTTCGACGTATTCGAAACATCCTGAAAGAGCTGGTTCGCGAAGGTGTGCTTGCCGAGCGAGGAGTGCAATTCAACTATGGAACCGGCACAGAAGCCAGCTACGATCTGGTGATTCACTCCCATACAGAAGAATTGCGACTGCCGCGGCTCCGGCCATGACACCCTATCTCCACTGCCATGAGCACGATCTTCGAAGCATTGGTGGATCTCATTTGTCTCCCATACGACCTCTGGAAGGGATCCATTGAGAACTCACGAGTCGGTCCCTCGGAGTCGGAGTTGGAGACATTGCGCTTTTGGAAATGGGTGGCGATCATCGGCACGGGCATTCTGGTCGCGGTGGGAGGGGGAATGGCGCTGTTCCTGGGATTGTAGTGACAGGACTCCCATCATTTACCATCCCTTCACGTTTTCCCCGTTGCCTCGTGGCGTCGCACCATGGTATCCATGCCTGCGCATGTCGTCGTCCATTTCAATCGATACCATCCTGGATGCCGCGGAGGCGCATCAGGCCAGTGACCTCTTTTTGCAGGAGGACGAGGTGCCCCGTTTGAAGATCAATGAGCAGATCATGCTCCTGGGGGAGGAGCCGATCACCCTGCAGCACATGATCGGGCTCTGGCAGGTCTGTGGCGGAAAGGTGGAAAGCGATCTGGATCGGGACTCCGGCCTCATTTCACACACCCACGTGCGCTTCAGGGTGAATCTCCACCGCACCATGGGTCGCCTCGGCGCGGTGCTGAGACGGATCAAGACGGACATTACTCCCATGCCGGCCCTGGGCCTGCCGGTCAGCCTTCTCACGCGCTGGGCACAGCGTTCCTTCGGGCTCATCCTGATCACCGGTCCCACGGGCACGGGAAAGAGCACCACCATCGCCTCGCTGCTGCAGTGGATGAACATGAATCTGGCCCGGCATGTGGTGACCATCGAGGACCCGGTGGAGTACATCTTCGAGAACCAGCAGTGCCACTTCACCCAGCGTGAAGTGGGGCGGGACACCATCGACTTTGCGCACGGATTGCGCAGCGCGTTGCGCCAGGCGCCGGACGTCATCTTTGTAGGTGAGATTCGTGACTATGAGACGGCCCTGATTGCCCTGCAGGCTGCGGAGACAGGCCACTTGGTGCTGTCCACCATGCACTCCGAGCGCGTGGCGGACACGATGGAGCGCTTCACGCATCTCTTCCCTGATGACAAGCTCAACCAGGGTGTTCATCTCCTGGCGGATCAGTTGCTGGGGGTGATGTGCCAGCGGCTGGTTCCCAAGATCGATGGCGGTCTGCAACTGCTGGTGGAGCACCTGGAGAATGCCGGCGCCATCCGTGAATGGATTCGCAAGCGCGAGTCCTCCCAGATCAAGGAGCACCTCATACGGGCGAATGATCCCAATTCCATGTCCTTCCTGAAATCTGCGGTGGAAGCCTGCCGCGCGGGCAAAATCGATGAAAGCGTTGCGTCTCAGGCCACGGGCAACGAGGCTGAGTTCAAGCGTGCCATGCGCGGCATCCAGTAGCAAGCAGTCAGCTCCTTTCCCTCCATGCCTCAACACGATCTGGTCGATTATCTTCTCATGGCACGTCAGCATGGCGCGTCTGACCTGCACATCACCGCGCGCGCGCAGCCGTCCATGCGCGTGTTTGGAGCACTGCAGCCGCTCACCGAGGAGGTCCTCACCAGTGATGACACCCGCGAACTCATTTACGGCGTCCTCCGGGATTCGCAGAGAGTCCGGCTCGAGCAGGAGTGGGAGCTGGACTTCAGCATGGAGGTGGAGTCCGCAGGACGCCTGAGGGCAAATGCCCGCTACGCACTCGGGTCTGTGGAGGCGAGCTTCCGGTTCATTCCAGATGAGGTGCCGGATCTCGCGACACTCGGTCATTCTCCCACGGTGGAGCGCTGGTGCCAGGAGAAGTCCGGCCTAGTGCTGGTGACGGGATCGAGCGGCTCGGGCAAGAGCCACACACTGGCCAGCATGACCCAGACCATCGCCCGGCAGCGCTGTGCGAATATCGTCTCCATCGAGGACCCGGTGGAGTTCGTCTTCCAGCAGGGTTACAGCCTCATCCATCAGCGCGAGGTCGGGAGCGATACCCACAGCTTTGCCTCCGCGCTGCGCAGTTCGTTGCGCCAAGATCCGGACGTGATCATCCTCGGGGAAATGCGGGATGAGGAGACCATTCGCATTGCCCTCACCGCCGCGAATACGGGCCACCTCGTCATCGCCACCCTGCATACCACCGATACCGGCGCAGCCATCACCCGGGTGCTGGATGCCTTTCCAGAGGAGCGCCAGCGGTTCGTGGCGGCGCAGCTTGCGGCCACGCTGCAGGGCGTCGTCTGCCAGTTCCTGCTGCCGCGGCATGACCAGCCGGGCCTCGTCATGGCCTCCGAGATCATGGTGGTGAACACCGCCATTGCCAACTGCATCCGCGAGCGCCGGTTTTCCCAGCTCCTGGGGCTGATCCAGATTGGGGCTGGTGACGGCATGCACACCGTTGATGACAGCCTGCTGGAACTCGTGCTGGGTGATCGCATCACCTTCCCGGACGCGGCATCACACTGCAGTGATGTCAGCTACTTCCAGCAGCAGTACCAGCTTGCGTTGAAGGAGAAGAAGAAGGGCTGGTTTGGCAAGTTGCTCGGCGGCTGAATAGGACGGGCGCTGATGCTCCGGCCCCATCATGGAGGATCCCGGTGGCTGTCCTGCCTTTTTCCTCCGCGCTGGACTCGTGCTGCCCGGCGGTTGGGTTGGGACGCCAGGCGCTATTTGGCAATCACCATCCTGGGAGCGGATCGGCCCAGACTTTTGTAGATCTCGTTCCGACGTTCCTCCTGTCTCTTGATGGCGAGATCCAAGAACTCCTCGGGAGTGCCAAAGGCTGGCTGGCCATTCAGAGTCCGCATGCTCCCGACCTGCCGTTTCTCTGCCTGAAGGGAGGCAATCTTCGCCTCCACCTGTGCCAGTTCGCTCTCCAGAGCCTGGGCTGTCATTCTTGTCTGGCTGGCTTTTGCCTCCTCGACTTTCCGGTAGAGAACCTTTCTTTCCTCGGGGTCGCGCGTGAGCAGGGCGGGGTCCAGCGTGGTTTGGTTCACGCCGTCACTCACCAGGACTTTCCCGGCGCCTTCACCGAGTTTGCGAATGGAGGTGCCGGCGAGCCATTTCACCGTGGCTTTATCCGTGGCGATCATGACATCCTGCCGCAAAAGAAAGACCCCCTCGGGTAGTTCTGGAAGGGCAGGCTCCACTCTCTGGGGCTCCGCCGGCGGAGGGGGAAGAGGCGCCCATTTGTCCGCGATGAGCCTGGACTTCTCGCCCACCCACTTCGACACGGTATCACCAGTGTTGCGAACCTTGTCAGGATTCTGCCAGCCCCAGATCAACAGTGCGGCAAGAAGCAGCCAGAACACAATCTTCATAGCATCTCAAGTAGGCGTTTTTCCTGTCTTTCGCAAGGGTTTTCCATGTAG
>JAEYUU010000531.1 GCA_023429545.1 Verrucomicrobiota bacterium | reverse complement strand
GCTCCCGCCCCGATTTTAGTAGGACAAATAGGACCCTATTTCTGGCTCCGCGTGGAGGGCAAGGGATCATTCCAGAACAGCGTGCAGGTGAAGCGCTGCTTCCAGACGATGATCGACAAGGGCACCCGCCATTTCGTGGTGGACCTGGAGCGATGTCCCATCATGGACAGCACCTTCCTCGGCACGCTGACCGGCGCCGCCATGAATCTCCGTGAGAAGGGCGAAGGCGAAGTCTCCGTGGTGAATGTGAACACACGCAACCAGCAGCTCCTCTGCAGCCTGGGCCTGGATCACATCCTCGATGTGGACATGGATGGCTCGAAGCATTGCGCGGAACGCCGTGAAGTCTGCGCCGAACTGGGCACCTGCACGGAGCCCGCCGCCTCCAGCAAGCAAGAACAGGCCGAGCATGTGCTCGAGGCCCACGAGGCCCTGACCAGGGCGAACGACAAGAACGCCAGCCGCTTCAAGGACGTGATCGACTTCCTGGAGAAGGAAGTGCGGGCGCATGCGGGGGTGTGAGGAAGACAGATTACTTTCTCTGAAGATCGCCCTGAAGGGGCGGAGGAGCCCTTTCAGGGTGCGAATGCGAGTACCCGCAAGGCAGCTTCTCGCCAGGCATGGCAACGACTGCTCCTCGCTAAGAATCTCCGAAGCTCGGCATCACACTCCGCCAGTGTTCCAGGTGCGCTTCATTGATGCTGCCCCACTTGCTCAATTCGCTCCTGAAGCGACTCACCGCTTCCGGTGAGTTGAAGAGTTCGGCATAAGCGATCATCGATTCTCCACTCTGATCTCCCTCCATCAGAAGGAGCGTGACATCCGGTGAGAGAATCGAGGCGGCGCGCAATTGCTGCAGGCACCAGAGAAATGTCTGCTCGATCCCCGTCGAAAACTCTCCCTGCGGATGTTGGTCCAGATCCATGAAGATCTCTTCCACCTCACCGAAGGCCTCATCCGCATACATGTGATGCGGTGAATCGCAGGGACTCCAGCGAAGGCCTTCACAGGATGTCGCATGACCACGCTGCTGGTAGTCCCGTACTTTTTCGTCCAGTGCTGCTTCGGTAAAAACGGTGGCGTGCGCATAGAGCAATTGCCCGTGAAACAATGCGAAGCCGTAAATGCCCTCACCTTGCAGTTCGGCTTGGGCCGTTTCTGCGGCAGTGGTCAGCGCTTCCAACAACGCGGGTTTTAATCGCGTGAGCAGTTCCTCGACTGGAGGGGGTGGAGGCGGACGCAGGGAGGAGCGACCCGAGGGATCCTTCGAACACTGCATGCAAAAGCCCCCTGTGCGTTCCGCAGTTTCCGGTAATACGGTGATCCCACAGACCTTGCATGGAACTCGTTCAACCATGACTGCCGGGCTGGATGGAAGACCTAATACCTCCGCAACACCGTATCCTGCGGTGGCTTGCTCGCATCCACATTGGGATAGTCCAAAGTGTAGTGCAGGCCACGGCTCTCATGCCGGCGCACGGCGCAGTCCACAATCAATGAGGCGCACTCCACGAGGTTGCGCAGTTCCAGCACCTCACCGGTGACGCGGAAGTGCCAGTAGAACTCCTGCACCTCGCGCTTGAGATTCCGCAACCTTGCCGCCGCGCGCTGCAGCCGTTTGGAGGTGCGCACGATGCTGACGTAGTCCCACATCAGGCGGCGGATCTCATCCCAGTTGTGGTAGATGACCACGAGTTCATCGATGTTCTGGGCATCGCCACTCTGCCACGGAGGAATCTCATAGTGCTGCGTTTCTTCACGCCCCATCGGCAGCTTGTGCATGAGGAAATCCACCGCACGGTGACCGAGGACAAAACACTCCAGCAGGGAATTGCTCGCCAGACGGTTCGCCCCATGCAACCCGGTGCAGCCCACTTCACCCACGGCGCAGAGACCGCGTAGACTCGTGGCGCCGTTCACATCCGTGCGCACCCCGCCGCATTGATAATGCGCCGCCGGCACCACGGGGATGGGCTCCTTCGTGATGTCGATGTCCACATCCAGGCACGCCTGGTAGATGTTCGGGAAATGGGAAATGATGAAGTCCGCGGGCTTGCTGGTGATGTCCAGGTACACACACGGGCCGCCGGTGCGCTTGATCTCATGGTCAATCGCGCGCGCGACCACATCGCGGGGAGCGAGTGAGCCGCGCGGATCATAGCGGTGCATGAATTCCTTCCCATCCTTCCCCACCAGCACCGCGCCCTCGCCGCGCATGGCCTCCGTGATGAGGAAGGATCGCTTCTGCGGATGGTACAGGCAGGTGGGGTGGAACTGGATGAACTCCATGTTCGCAATCTGCGCGCCCGCCCGCCAGGCCATGGCCACGCCGTCGCCGGTGGCCACGCGCGGGTTGGTGGTATACTGATACACCCTCCCACACCCTCCGGTGGCCAGGATGATGCGGTCGCTCCGCATGGACACGACATCGCCACTGGTTTCATCCAGCACATAGACACCAATGACGCGGTCCTCCGAGACAAAACCGAGCTTCGCCGTGGTGATGAGGTCGATGGCGTAGTGATTCTCCAGCAGCGTGATGTTCGGCTCCGCCTTCGCCGCAGCCACGAGCTTGTCCGAGATTTCCTTGCCGGTGGCATCATGGTGATGCAACACGCGCCGCCGCGTGTGCCCGCCCTCGCGGGTCAGATCAAACTCCAGCGTGCCATTCACCTCGCGCCGGTCAAACTGCACCCCGAGCGCGATGAGTTCCGCCATGCGCGCGGGTCCTTCACTCGCGATGGTGCGCACGACGTCCTCTTTGCACAGGCCCGCACCGGCAATGAGTGTGTCCTGCACATGCTGGTCGATGGAGTCCTCCTCGCTCTGCACACACGCCACGCCTCCCTGGGCCCAGGCGGAGTTGGAATCCTCCGCGCTCTTCTTGGTGACCACCGCCACCCTGCCGTGTTGTGCGGCCCTCAATGCCGCAGTGATCACGGCAG
>JAEYUU010000510.1 GCA_023429545.1 Verrucomicrobiota bacterium | reverse complement strand
CTCCTGCTCGGGTATGGTATGGCCCGCCAGTGGCTTGAGCGTTTTGGCGCCATCACCTTTGCCCTCCTGTCGGGCGCCGCCCCACCGAAGGCTTTTTATTCGCGAGAAGCAAGGCCCTACGCGCTCGCCCTGCTGATACTGACGGTGTTCCTGTATGCGCTCGGCCGTCACCTGAGCAGCCCATCCAAATCCACCACGACCGGACTCGTGCTCACTGCGGTGCTGGGCGCCCTGACGCTCTACGCCGCGACGTTCATCATTGGCGCGTGTCTCTGTGCCGCCCTTGTTGCCCGGGGAAAAAGGCCTCCAAAATTCAGAGTGGATCCCGGTCTGTGGCTTAGCCTCGGTGGACTCGTCATTTGCAACGTGTTTTTGGCCCTGACCTTCCTGTCAAAGTACCAGGGCCTGGAATCGACATCGGCGATGTATGTGAAGCTGCCGGAGAATGCCTCCCTGTTTGAATCTGCCACCTACTCGTTTACCCAGACAGTCGAGCTCTTTGGCTACATTGCGCTCGGGGAGATTTTTGGGACACGCTGGGGCATGGCATTGTATGCCATCGGTTGCCTGCTGCTGGCTCTGTTGGCTGCTGAGGCCATCAGGGCGTTCCGCAGTGAACCCCGGGTGCGGATTCTGCTCGTGGCACTCACGGGTGTGCTGTGCGGCCTTCTGGTGCTTTCATTGCTCAGGCTCCATCCCTTTGGCCCGGGCAGACATTGCCTGGTGGTGGCTCCGCTGGTCTTCCTGTGCGTGGCGGCCGCTCTTGAGCACCTGCATCGCGCCATGCCTGCGGTCGCGATTACGCTGCTTGCCAGTCTTCTGCTCATGGGCCTGGCCTCCAGCTACCGCTCCATCACTCCCAACTATTACATAGAAGATCTGCCGGGGGCATTGCAGGAAGCCTCACTCTCAATGACACCGAAAGACATCCTGATTGTGCCGGAGCACTCATTGCTGTCCTTCGAATACTACAAGGACCGCTTTGCCCTTTCCGGCATGCAGGTTTTCACCCCTGTTACAGACGAACCTCCCGAAAGACGTGCGGAGCAATTCCTCGCTGCCGTTCCCGCAGACTCCCGCTGCTGGCTGCTCCTCACCCACTATACAACCGCGGATATGCGCGCTGCAGAGGAGATGCTCTCCCGAGCCTGGAGCAAAGGGCAGAGAATCACCCGGCAAGGCGCGGAGATCTCCCACTGGACTCCAGCCGTTGCCGCAATCTCCGTTTCGCATCATGCGCCTGAAAACCTTCCAGCTCTGGGCATCGTGCCGATTCCCGCTTCAGCGCATCCATGAGCGAACCCATCATCCGGCTCGAAAACGCGGGGAAACCGTACTTCAACCAGCACAAGGGTGGGGCTTCGTACACCGCCCTCCGCGACGTGATTGCCAGCAAAGCCAAAGGCCTGTTCAAAGGAAGAAAGAACCGGCGCGAAACTTCCACGTCTGAAGAGTTCTGGGCTCTCAAGGATGTTACTTTCGAAGTACAACCCGGGGAGGTTGTAGGCATCATTGGAAGAAACGGCGCGGGCAAATCCACCCTGCTGAAAATCCTGAGCCGCATCACCGAGCCGACAAAGGGCCGCATCACCCTTGGAGGGCGCGTGGCCAGCCTGCTGGAGGTCGGAACCGGATTCCACCCCGAGTTGACCGGACGCGAGAATGTCTTCCTCAACGGCGCCATCCTGGGGATGACCATGGAGGAGATTCGCAAAAAGTTCGACGAAATCGTGGCCTTCGCAGAGGTCGACAAATTTCTCGACACTCCCGTCAAGCGCTACAGCAGCGGGATGTATGTGCGGCTGGCATTCGCGGTCGCGGCGCATCTGGAACCGGAGATTCTGGTCGTGGACGAAGTTCTGGCAGTCGGTGATACGCAGTTCCAAAAGAAGTGTCTCGGGAAAATGAACGATGTGGCCCAAAGCGGGAGAACCGTACTCTTTGTAAGCCACAACATGGCCGCCATGCAGCATCTCTGCCCGCGCGCCATTCTGCTCTCCAAGGGGGAACTAGTCGCCTATACAGACACCGCGGAGGTGATCGCGCGCTACGCCAGTTCCAGTTCACCCGATACGCGCTCCAGCATGGACCTCAGCGACCACCCAGGCAGACTTCCTGGAGCAGTTTCGTTTTTTCGTTCGATCGACATCTTCGTTCAGGGGGTGCTCACCAGCACTCCGCGCATGGGTGAAGGCATTGAGATCCAGCTCAGCTATGACTCCAGCAGGGCACTGAGCGGACTGGGAATCGGCATCACGATCAATGACCGGCACAACACCAGACTGCTCGTGTTTTCGGCTGATCAGCAAGCCCCGGAGCTCCTGGCCGAGGCGCCGCAATCTGGAAAGATATTCTGCAATGTCCCTGCCCTGAACCTGCTGCCGGGCCACTACCACATCACCGTGATCGCGGCGGATGCGCATGGCGAGATTGATCGCATCGAGGAGGCCGCCACGATCGAGGTTCTTCCGCAAGATGTCTTCGGGACCGGAAAGATACCGGGTCGGGAACACGGCATTATCTTCCAACAAGCTACGTGGGCCGCTTCATGGGAGCCGGACAGGAAATGATGCATTCACCCGCCGTATGCAAATCTTCCGGGAGCAATTGACGAACCATGATCGGCCACTCTAGAAGCTTTCTCCCGAGGTCCGCACCTTGATCCCATCTCGATGTTCAGACGATTCATCGCAAAAATCTATCACAGCCTGCCGCTGATAAGGGAACTCGATCTGATCGCCCAAAGACTGGGGCGTGTAGAGCAAGCCCAGGCGCTAGCGACCTCCGTCCAGGCTCGGCAGTTGATTGAGTGGCTCAAGAACACCGACCCACGCTACGCCGAACCGAAGCGCCTCCTCCGCCACTCGTTTCAGGTGTGCTCGCAGGGTGGTGAGGATGGCATCATCCAGGAGATCTTCCGGCGGATAGGCACCACCAATCGGGTCTTCTGTGAATTCGGCGTGGGTGATGGCGCGGAGAACAACACTTCATTCCTGCTGTCCCAAGGCTGGAATGGCTTCTGGATTGATGCGAATCCACGATTCAAAAACAGATTGGCACAATCTGGCCTGGCCGACGGAACCCGGCTGCGTCATGTCGTCAAAAAAATCAACCGCGAGAACATCATCGGGATTTTCGCCGAACTCGCTGTGCCACGTGAACCAGATTTCCTCTCGGTGGATATCGACCAGAATACCTGGCACGTTTGGGCAGCCCTCGGGAGGGAATACCGCCCCAGGGTGCTGGCCATTGAATACAATGCTGCCGTGCCGCCTCAGGTTGATTGGAAGGTGAACTATGACTCCGAACGGACGTGGGATGGAACCCACAACTACGGCGCCAGTCTAAAGGCGTTCGAAGAATTGGGAACGCAGCTTGGCTACAAGTTGGTCGGCTGTGATCCTTTTGGAACGGACGCCTTCTTCGTGAGAGAGGATCTCGTGGCCAGCCACTTCGCCGATCCTTTTACCGCAGAGAACCACTACGAGCCTCCGCGCTTTCACCTGATTCACCGCATGGGCATGCCGAACTCCCTGCTGGACGTCCCCGCAGATACGCAGCCGTAAACAATCTCGTCTATTTTGCCATGGCTCTGGCAAAACACAGAGCCTGGCCATCAACCAGCACTGTTCACCGACCATGATGGGAGTAGAACTGATCGAGCACAAGGGCACGAAATACGCCGAGGTCATTCGCGCCGACATGCGTGTCGAGAAGACACGATTTTTTTCACCAGCGGAATCCTCCTTCCAATTCGGACTGCTGGCTCACGAGGCAGGTTTTATAGAGGCGCCTCACTATCACAAGCCGTTCGCGAGGGAAATATCCGACCTGCAGCAGATGTTCGTCATGCAGCGTGGAGTGGTCATCATTGAACTGTACAGCGATGATGGCAACCTCCTGGAGGAGGTCACCCTTCGTGCAGGCGATGCAATCGTGCTGGTGCACGGGGTGCATGGTCTTCGGGTGGTGGAGGACTTCCAGGCAATCAGTGTGAAACAGGGGCCGTTCCTCGGACCGGAGAATGACAAGGTAAACGTGGAGGTGAAGCCAAGATGATCCCGGTCTTTGAGCCCGATATCGGTGAGGAGGAAATCGCGGCCGTGGTGGCTGCTCTGCGGCGCGGCGAGATTTCCGGCTCCTTTGGAAAATCCATCCAGGAGTTTGAAGAAGGATTCGCCGCATTCTGCGGGTGCCGCCATGGAATCGCGGTCACAAGCGGCACCACAGCGCTCCATCTCGCCGTGGATGTTCTCGATTTGCCCGAGGGATCCGAAGTGCTGATGAGCGCATCCACCAACGTCGCCACTGGTCTGGCGGCGTACCACCACGGGTTCATTCCCGTGGGGGTGGACTCTGAACCCGTCACCTGGAATCTGGATCTGGATCTCATTGAGGATCTTATCACGCCAAAGACCCGGGCAATCATTCCCGTCCACCTGTTTGGACATCCCGTGGACATGGATAGACTGATGGAGATCGCCCGGAAACACGACCTGCGCGTCATCGAAGATTGCGCAGAATCTCACGGCGCCACCTGCCGTGGTCGCGTCACAGGCAGCTTTGGTGATATGGGCTGCTTCAGCTTTTATGCGAACAAGCTCATTACCACCGGCGAAGGCGGCATGGTGGTGACGAATGACGATGCCCTGGCCGAACGCCTGAGGCTGCTTCGCAATCTAGCATTCACCGTGCCTCGATTCCGTCATGAGTACGCGGGATACAATTTCAGGATGACCGGCTATCAGGCGGCCATGGGCACGGCACAACTTCGCAAGCTGGAGCACGTGATCGAGTCCAAACGCAAGATGGCCGCCATCTACAATGAAAAGCTCGCCAGCATCCCTGGACTCCAGCTTCCCCACGAGGCTGAATGGGCGAAGAATGTCTACTGGATGTACGGTATTGTGGTAAAGCCGGAGTTCGGCATCAGCCGTGATGTCCTTGCGGATCGGCTCCGCAAGCTGGGCGTGGACACCAGGACCTTCTTCTGTCCCATGAATTCACAGCCCTGCTTCCAGCGCATGCCCGGGTTCCGCACGGTTCCCACGCCCGTTGCTGATGAGTTATGGCAGTCAGGGCTCTATCTACCGTCGAGCCATACGCTTACAGAGGACACGATCGAACAGGTCGTAACCGCAGTTTCAGCAGCACGGCAACAGTACGCATGAGCCACTCATTCAAGGGGAGACACGCTGAATTCTACGACCTGTTCTACCAGGCTAAACCGTATGCTGCAGAGGCCCAATTTGTCCATGAGAAGCTTCTCGCCCACGGTGTGGATCCCAGCTCATCCCGAGTGCTTGAACTCGCATGCGGCACGGGCAAGCACGCCCTGCTCCTCGCGGCCCTCGGACATACGATGACTGCCACGGACTCCTCGACGGAGATGATTGCCGTGGCACAAGCCAAGGCCGAAACGAGCAATCTTCCGGTGACATTCTCGGTACAGGACATGCGGCATCTGCCAAAACCGCCTGTGCCGCAGGATGCCGCCATTTGTCTTTTTGATTCCATTGGCTACGTGCAGACGGACCAGGCCCTCGATCAGGTGTTTGCAGGCGTGCATTCCAGCCTTCGTCCCGGGGGCTTGTTCATCGTGGAGTTCTGGCATGCTCCGACCATGCTCGGTCATTTTGAGCCGGTTCGTGTCCGGCGCATCAGTACTCCGGATGGGACGGTGGTGCGCACATCAGAAACGACTCTCGACCGATCCTTGTCGCTGGCGCGTGTGAACATCAACATCTACGACCTGCGGAACGATGGCACCTATGACCACGTGGCGGAGACACAGGTCAACCGCTTCTTTACCGTCAGCGAGATGGAACGCCTGGCGGCGAAACACGGCTTCCGAACGCTCTCCACGCACGCCGGATTCCAGGATAACGTTTCCGTCACGGATGAAACATGGCATGTGGTGGCAGTCCTGCAAAAGCTGGCCTGACGAAGTATGAAATGCCACCTGGTACTGGACGCCCAAAGCAAGGGCTGGGTGATCGAAAAGATGTGCCGTCGCCTTGGCGATGAACTCACGGAGCTCGGCTGTGAGGTGAGCATCGGCGACGCGCCGGATCCCGCATGCGACATCAATCACTTCATGCTCTTCTGGTGGATACCCGATGAGATTCCTGCGTGCTCGACGATTGCCATCACGCACATCGACGACAGCCACCGGATGACGCTTGCGCTTGCCGCCACATCAAAGGCAGCGATGACCATCTGCATGTCCACCATGACGGTGAGACAACTGGTGACGGAGGGGGTTCCCAGGGAAAAGCTCTGTTACGTGCTGCCCGCCCTGGATCCAGGAATCGCGCCCAGGCGCATCATCATCGGCCTCACCACGAAGCTGTATCCGGATGGCCGCAAACGCGAGTCACTGCTGGTGCGCCTCGCCCAGGAAATGGACCTCTCCGACTTCCAGTTCGATATTTATGGAACTGGCTGGGAGGACGTGGCGCAAAAGCTACGCAGTGCCGGGGCTGTTGTCGAACTGGGTGCCGACGATCTCCCGTATGACGCCATTCGCCAAAAGGTCCGCCAGTTCGACTACTACCTCTACATGGGGC
>JAEYUU010000463.1 GCA_023429545.1 Verrucomicrobiota bacterium | reverse complement strand
GTCCACACCACGCCCGGGATACCAAAGCGGCCCTGGAGGTAGGAGTTCAGGCTGGCCACCGCCGCGCTCAGCACCAGGGAGGTGAGCAGGAGAAAGCCGATCACCAGCACCATGGCAAAACTCAAGAGACGGTTGTGGATGAAATCCTGGACCACACTCGTGGTCTTGAGTTGCACCTCCCAGATGGTGTTGAGTGCGTCCTTGAGCTGGCCAAACACACCCGATGCTCCCAGAATCAAGGCGGCAAGACCGATGGCCACGGCGAATCCACCACGGGCTGGTTGGTCGGCGCTCTTCACCAGTTCCTGCACGCCTGAGGCAGCAGCGCCACCGACATAGTTCTGCAATTGATCTTCAAGCTGGCCCTTGGCCGCGTCTGGGCCATAGAACACGCCGGCAATGTACACCGCCACCAGCAGGAGCGGCGCGACGGAGAAGATGGAATAGTATGCCAGCGCGGCACTGAGCCTCAAGGCTCCGTCTTCCGCAAAACCTTCCACGCTGCGCCGCAGGATGACGAAGAAGCGGCTGGCAGTCAGAGCCTTTAGATGCATGGCCGCTCGCATGTCCCATCCGTGGCGTCCTGTCAATCACTCCAATGGGCGCTCGAACAACCTTTTCAAGTTGCTGGGTCCCTCGCAGTTGAGATCGCGGGGGAGATTGTCCTGCAGGGTGCTGAGCCATTTCGGCGACAGCCCTTCGAGGATGGCTCCGTTGACTTCAGGTGGAGCCGCAAAGGCCCAGCGCTCAGGCTGATACTCCTGGAGCAACTCCGCCATGTGTCCGGCGGCCTGTTTCGCGAAGCAGTCACGGGATATCCGCGCTCCTTGGGCGCCAGGCGCATCCGCTATGGCGATGGCATTGACCAGGCGCAGGCGTCGACCAGCACCCGTAGAGGCGAACGCCTTCAGCGTCCGGCGGTCAGCCACCACGATGAATGGAGGAGGGTTCATGCCATAAACGTCGCAGGGACAGGGTCCTACGGTTGGGTGCGGCAGGCGATTCACCTATCAAGGGCTCGAAAAAGTCCTTGGGGCGGGCGTTACCGGCGAAGAATAATGGAGTCGCTCGTGCTGGCCACGACCGTCCAGCCTTCTTTCGCGTGCTGATCCAGCACGGACTCGAGCATCTCGGGTGCGGTCTTGCTGGTAGGGCCGGATAGGTGGTCGAGGTCGATGGCGCGGTACTCGCCAGATGGATCAGAGGCAGCCAGTTGTGTGAGCACAGGAGATTGCTCACCCTGAGCTTCTTGCTGCACCATGGCCACCAGCGTCATGAACGCGAGGGCGGCACACACAGCCAAGGTGGAGGGGTTTGCTTTCATGGAAAGGGTGGGTTTTGGTTCCAAAAAGAATCGCTCCCGGGCCGAGAAATGGTCCTCAATTGCAGGGTTGAAGGAGTGCGCGGTCGCGACAGGATGGTGGAAATGGCTTGCAGCGAGGGCTCTGTCGGGCAGATCGCAGTGGCCACGCCTTTTTAGAGCAATGAGCTACATCATGGTCGATGTTGAATCCGATGACCCCATCCCTGGGGATTATTCCATGATCTGCGTTGGCGCGGTGCTGGTGCAGCGGACTTGAGACAATGCCGAGGCCCTGCTCACCATGAAGCAGGAGATGGGATTGAAGCTGCGTCTCCAGGCGCAGCCGCGCTCCCGGGACTGATTTGCCCGAGGTGGATTGACAATACCTGCATTTTTCTTGAGTCCTTGGCGCAGTTGACGCGTTAGACTTGATGCATGGCGGGTGCATTCTGGTCGACACGGGCACACCTGGCGGGGTTCAGCCTCGCGGCATGCGCATCTCTAGCAGCCGTCAGTTCACTCAGTGCGCAGGAACTGGACGTGGCCCGTGTCTTCGATGAGCGGAACATCGAGCCCATGCGGGAGCTCTATCAGCAGGGCGAATATGATCGCGTGGCGGAGATTTCGAGGATCTTCATTGAGCGCGGCCAGCCCTCGCCGGAATGGTGGATCTTCCGGCTGAAGGCATGCCATGAACTGGGGCGGGTGGATGAACTGGTGCAGGCGGCTGACGAGGCTTCCGTGAAGCATCCCAAGGAACTGCCCGTGCTCATCACCTGCCACGAGGTGCTCAGCTCGTGGGGGAAGAAGGAGGCAGCGGCGAAGATTCTTCAGCAGATCAATGCAGCCGCCAAGGCGCGACCTGCCAGCCAGCGTACCGCACGCGATACGGTGGCGCTTGGGCGTGCCGCTCTCGCCGCCGGGGCGGATCCGCAGAAGGTGATCCAGCAGTTCCTGGATCCCGCGAAAAAGAAGGATGCCAAGCTCAAGGACGTCTACCTCGCTCTGGGCGATCTGGCGCTGGCAAAGTCTGACTACGCACGGGCGGCGAATGAATTTCGCGAAGGGCTCAAGCACCACGATGGGGACCCGGATCTGCGCTTTGGCCTCGCCAGAGCTTTTCAGTCCAGCGACAGGAAGCGCAGTCTGGAACTCGTGGAAGAGATCCTGGAAGGCAATCCCTTCCACCCCGGTGCCCACTTGCTGAAGGCGGAGCACCACATCGGCGCGGAAGAGTATGACGAGGCCCGTCTGGCTCTCGGCCCGGCTATCGAGGTGAATCCGCATCATCCCGAGGCGTGGGGTTTGCGGGCCGTGCTTTCCCTCCTGCAGGATAACAAACCCAAGGATGCCGAGCAGGCGCGTGCGGAGGGGCTGAAGCTCTGGGCGCAGAATCCCGGGTTGGACATGCTGATCGGGCGATCCCTGTCGCGAGGCTACCGCTTCAAGGAGGCGGCAGACCATCTGCGCGAGGCATTGAAACTCGACGCGAACTCGCTCCCGGCGAAGCTGCACCTTTGCCAGGCCCTGTTCCGGCTCGGTGAAGAGGAGGAGGCCTGGAAGCTGGCCAAGGAAGTGCGCGATGCGGATGGCTACAATGTGCAGGCCTACAACATTGGCCTGCTGGAAGCGGAGATGAAGGGATTCAAGGTGCGGGAGACTCCGGACTTCGTGCTGAAGTTGCCGGCGCGTGATGATGCGGTATACGGCGATCGTGCGCTGGAATTGCTTACGGAGGCCAAGAAGGTCCTGTGCGCGAAGTACGGGCTCACGCTGGATCATCCGGTGCTGGTGGAGTTTTTTCCCTCGCAGCAGGATTTTGCCATCCGCACCTTTGGGAATCTCGGTGGGCAGGGAATTCTGGGAGCGTGCTTCGGCTCGGTGGTCACGATGAACAGCCCGCAGGGCATTGCCTCGAACCGCAGCAACTGGGAAGGCACGCTGTGGCATGAGTTCTGCCATGTGGTGACGCTGACAGTCACGCACAACCGCATGCCGCGCTGGCTCAGCGAGGGCATCTCGGTGCATGAGGAGGCGAAGAGGGATCCTTCCTGGGGCATGCGCATGACGGCCACCTACCGTCGCATGACCTTGGATGAAGAGACGCTCACGCCCATGAGCAAGATGAGCCGCGCCTTCCTGAGCCCGAAGAGCAGTGACCACATCATGTTCGCCTATTACGAAGCGTCCCAAGCGGTCGATTGGCTGCTGAAGAAGTACGGTGAGAAGAAGTTCCAGGCGTTGCTGAAGGATCTCGCGGAGGGGCGGCGCATCAACGAGGCGCTGGAACGCCACTGTGATGATGTGGCGAAGCTGGACGAAGCCTTTGCCGGGCACATGCGCAAGCTGGCTGAGGAGTTTGCTCCCAAGGGCGACTGGGAGAAGCCGGAACGGGAGGACGTGGATCCCCGCAATGAGGCCGCCGTGGCGGAGTATCTTCGAAAAAATCCCAACAATCTCTGGGCGCTGGAGGCACGCACGCGGAGACTCGTGGCAGGCGAGCAGTGGGAAGAGGCCCTTGACCTGGCGAAGCGCCTCATCGAGCTGGCGCCGGAAAATGTGGGCAAGAACAGCGGCTATGCCTTTGCTGCGCAATGCCATCGCGCACTCAAGCAAACCGAAGGCGAAACTGCCATGCTGCGTGAGTGGGCTGCGCGAGACGGTGACGCCCATGAGGCATTCCTGCGTCTGGTGGAGCTGGACGCCGGGGCGAAGAACTGGAAGAGCGTGTGCGAGAATGTGCAGAAGCTGCTGAGCATCCAACCCTTCCTGAAACAGCCCTATGAATTGATGGCCCGTGCAAGCGAAGCGCTGGGAGATGGAGATAGTGCCGTGTGGGCCCTGCAAAAATTGATGATCCTGGGGCCGGACCATCCCGTGGAGGTGAATTTCTCGCTCGCGAGATTGCTGCGCGAAAAAGACAACCCAGCAGCGAAGCGTCACCTCCTCGATGCTCTGGCAGAGGCGCCGCGCTTTCGGGATGGACACAAGCTGCTGCTTCAGTTGCAATCACCGGAACCCGCGGCTGTGGCTCCCGCCGTCCCAGCACCATCTCGATGAAACGCACCCGTATCACGATTCTCTGCGCCTCGGTGGCGGC
>JAEYUU010000410.1 GCA_023429545.1 Verrucomicrobiota bacterium | reverse complement strand
ACGTACCAGCTCGCGACCCGAAGGACTGGCAACTCCAGGGCTCCAACGACGGCTCGACCTGGACCACGCTCGACACCCGCAACGGCGAGAGCTTCACGTCCCGCCTCCAGGCATTCGCCTACGCGATCTCCAGCCCTGCCGCGTATCGCTACTATCGACTGAACATTACTGCCAACCATGGCGACAGCTCCACGCAACTCTCCGAGCTCGGACTCTTCACCGACGAGGGCTGCACGATTCCGAATGGCACCTGCCACGTGCTCAGCCGCAAGAGCAACAAGGCGCTCACCGCCTCGGGAGGCGGCACCTCCAACGGCACGCCACTTGTGCAGTGGAGCCTCACCGGCGGGCAGGAACAGCAGTGGACGTTCACCCATTTGGGGAACGGCCAGTATCGAATACTCGGCGCTGGCAGCAACAGGGCGGTGGATGTCTTCGGCGTGATCACGGCAAACGGCGCTGCGATCCATCTCTGGAATTGGCTCAACGGCAACAACCAGAAGTGGACCGTCACCCCGAGCGGTGATGGCTTTTTCAAGCTTACCGCCGTTCACAGCGGCAAGGTCGCGGATGTGAACGCCGGCAGCACTGCGGATGGTGCGTCCATCATCCAGTGGCCCTTCAGCGGCGGTACGAACCAGCAGTGGTCGCTCACCACGGCCCCGTGAATGGAATACCGAGGTGAATGGAGCACAAATCCCGGCAGGAGAGGTGCCCTCTCTGCTGGTCGATTGAATAGCTGCTAGTTTAACTGATATGCTCCAGCCATGATGAAGGCACTCATCTTCCTGCTATTGATCACCCTGCCCGCAACGGCTCAGGATAGCACCAGGCCGCGCATGCAAGGCAACGGCCTTCCGGCAGAGCCGCGCGACTTCGGTGGGCCGATTGTGCTCAGCGAAGACGACAAACCCGCCTTCCCCGCACCGCCAGAAGGTTGGGACAAGCGCCGGGAAGGTACTCCGCAGGGAAAGCTGGAGATGATCACCTATGATTCCATGACCGTTGGCACGAGGCGGCGGATGAACGTCTACACGCCTCCCGGCTATTCCGCGGACCAAAAGTATCCTGTGCTCTATCTCCTGCACGGCATCGGTGGCGATGAAACAGAGTGGGAGCGGTTCACCGGGCTGAATGTACTGCTCGATAACCTCATCGCCGACGGCAAGGCCGCGCCAATGATTATTGTGATGCCTAATGGACGTGCGCAGAAGGATGACCGTCCCGTGGGTGACGTCTTCCAGCACGCGCCGTCCTTCGCGGTTTTCGAGCGCGACTTGCTCGACGATGTGATCCCGGCGATCGAGTCGCGCTACAGCACACGCACCGGGCGGGAATACCGGGCGCTTGCCGGGCTCTCGATGGGCGGCGGCCAGGCGCTGAACTTCGGGCTGGCACACCCCGGGAAGTTTGCGTGGGTGGGCGGCTTTTCTTCCGCGCCAAATACCAGGAAACCGCGGGAACTCCTGGCCGACGTCGCCGCGGCGAAACAGCTCAAGCTGCTCTGGCTGTCATGCGGCAACCAGGACGGACTCATCCGAATCAGTCAGGGAGTGCACGCGCACCTGAAGGAGCATGGCGTGCCGCATGTATGGCACGTCACAGACCACGCACACGACCCGCCGGAGTGGAAACAGGCGCTCTACCATTTCGTGCAGCAGGTCTTTAAATGAAGAGCGCATGAATCATACCCAGGCAGGGGTTGGGAGCTGCTAAACGAGGCGGGCTGTCCGTGTCAGGCGCGTGTCAGCGGGATACGGTGGCGCCGCCGGAATCGGGCCGAATGCGGCGGAGTCCGCTCGTACCCGCCACGCCCCGAGGCCACAGCCGGTTTTTCCGGCAGGCTCGAATGTCATACTCCACCCATCCTCGTTTGACCCAGAGGGCATCGAGCCTTAGGCTTGCAACTTACTGAAATTCCCACATGTGCGGCATTGTAGGCTACATCGGCAGACGGCAGGCCAGCCCCATCCTTTTGGATGGGTTGCGACGCCTGGAATACCGCGGGTATGACTCCGCGGGCATGGCACTCCAGAATGGCAGGGGCCTGGAGGTGCTGCGCCGTGCCGGACGCATTGATAATCTGCGCCAACTGGTGGCGGAGAAGAGCCCGACCAGCCTCGCAGGCATCAGCCACACCCGCTGGGCCACTCACGGCGCGCCCACGGATGAAAACGCGCACCCCCACTGCGACCAATCCGGCAAGCTGGCGGTGGTGCACAATGGCGTCATTGAGAACTACCAACCGCTGAGGGATTCTCTCAAAAACGATGGTCACACCTTCGCCTCGGAAACGGATACCGAGGTTCTGGCCCACCTCATCGGCCACTACTACGATCTGGGTAATGGCGAGGCCCCGGTGAAAAAACTGGTGAGCGCGGTACAGCAGGCCCTTTCCCGCTGCAAAGGTACCTATGGCATCGCGGTGATCCACACCGACTGCCCTGAATGCATCGTGGGCGCCCGTCTCGGCAGCCCGCTGGTGGTGGGTCTCGGTCAGGAGGAGCATTTCCTGGCCAGCGACGTCTCCGCGATCATCGCCCATACCAAGGAGGTCATCTACCTGAACGATTATGACGTGGTGACCATCACGCGCGACGGCTTTGATGTGCAGTCTCTGGAAGGTGGCGTGGCGAAGGTGAAGGTAAGCACCGTGGATTTCACCGAGGACGAGGCGGAGAAGGGCGACTTCCCGCACTTCATGCTCAAGGAGATCTATGAGCAGCCGCAGTCCCTGCGGAATGCCCTTCGCGGCCGCCTCTCCCGCGATGAGGCCACAGCCGTTCTGGGGGGGCTCCAGATGAACCCCCAGGAACTCCGGCAGATCGACCGCATCATCCTGAGCGCCTGCGGCACGGCCTGCCACGCGGGCATGGTCGGTGAGTACCTCATCGAGACCCTCGCGCGCATCCCCACGGAAGTGGAAATCGCCAGTGAGTTCCGCTACCGCAACGTGCCGACCACGAAGGACACACTTCAGTTTGTCATCAGCCAGAGCGGCGAGACCATTGACACCCTGGCGGCGCTTCGCGAGGCCAAGCGCAAGGGCATCAAGTG
>JAEYUU010000298.1 GCA_023429545.1 Verrucomicrobiota bacterium | reverse complement strand
GCGCGGCGCATACCGCCATCAAGATTGCACCGAAGTACGATCATCCCGTCGTGCATGTCCTGGATGCCTCCCGCTCCGTGCCGGTGATGACTTCGCTGCTCAGCGAAGAGCAGCGCGCCGGATTCGTGCAGAAGAACGAGGAGCGTCACATATCGCTCCGCGAGAAGTACGCCTCCAAGGACGAGGCCAGCAAGCTCCTGCCCATCGCCGAAGCACGCGCCAAGGGTTCGCAGTTCGACTGGGCCACACAGGAGATCGCTGTGCCTTCCTTCACCGGAGTGAAGGTCTATGATCCGCTGCCCATCGAGGAGGTGGTTCCTTTCATTGACTGGTCACCCTTCTTCCACACATGGGAGCTGCGCGGCCGCTGGCATCCGGATGAGCAGCGTTTCAAGAGTGCCCTGCCTGAGTTTCAGGATCAAATCGAACCCGAAGCAGCGAAGCTCTACAACGACGCATACACCTTGCTGCAACGCATCATCGCGGAGAACCGCTACACGATCCGCGCCTGCTACGCCTTCTACCCTGCCAATCGTGTGGGTGACGATGTGGAGGTCTACACGGATGAATCACGCTCAGGGGTACGCGCGGTGTTCCACACCCTGCGCCAGCAGAACCCCAAGAAGGACAAACCCAACTACGCCCTCGCCGACTTCGTTGCTCCAAAGGAAAGCGGCCGTGCGGATTACATCGGCGGATTCTGCGTCGGTGTGCATGGCGCGGACGAATTTGCGGACACCTTCAAGAACGCGCACGACGACTACAACAGCATCATGGCCAAGGCCATCGCGGATCGCCTCGCGGAAGCGACCGCGGAGTACCTGCACAAACAGGCCCGTCTCGCCTGGGGTTATGAGAAGGTGGAAGACCTCAGCAATGAAGATCTGATTCGGGAACGTTACCGCGGCATCCGCCCCGCGCCGGGTTATCCCGCCCAGCCGGACCACACGGAGAAGCCTATCCTCTTTGACCTGATGGACGCGACGGAGCACACTGGCGTGACCCTCACGGAGAGCAACGCCATGCACCCGGGCGCTGCCGTGAGCGGCCTGTACTTCGGGCATCCCGAAGCGCGCTACTTTGCCGTGGGCAAGATCAACAAGGACCAGCTCGAAGACTACGCCAAGCGCAAGGGCGCGACGGCGGAGGAGATGGAGAAGTGGCTGGGGCCTTGGCTGGCGTATTGAGGCCAGCCTTGCATTTTGGTATCAGTTTGATACTATACCTTCATGCCCCGAAAGGTCCGGCAGCTCATCGCTGACCTCAAAAAGCATGGATTCATTGATCGCGGTGGCAAGGGCAGTCACCGCAATTTCACGCATCCCGTTGGTGGCATTGTCACAATTTCGGGAAATCCCGGTGATGATGCAAAAATGTACCAGGAAAAAGAAGTCAAACTGGCGATCGCCAGAACAAAGCCATGAAGAAGAAACCGAACGCCAGGCACTATGCGAAGGTGGTCGAATGGTCCGACGAAGATGAATGCTTCGTCGGAAGCGCACCCCCGCTGATTGGTCGCTGCTGCCATGGTGAAACTGAGTCCAAAGTGATGAAGCAGCTGTCCGTCATTATCGAAGAAGTGCTGTCCATTCATGAAACCGATGGAACCACTCCACCCCAAGGAACGGCGGGGAAGGAGTACAGCGGCAAATTCCTGCTCCGCGTCCGGCCGGAGGTCCATCAATCGCTCATCATCAAGGCCGCAAACACACGGCAATCCCTCAACAACTACACCGCGCAACTGATTGAGAAGGGTCTCAACGCGTGAGCCGAGTTGTGCCGCGTGGTGGGGCTGGAAACAAAACCTTGCTAATACCGCTATCGGTGAGAGGTTGGCAACCCCCAAATACCAGAGGGGGTCTTTCATATGGATAGTAACTCTTCTTTTGAGCCCGGCACTGAGCCGGATGCCACGTCAGCCGCCCCCTCCCCGGAGGTCGCGCCACAGTCGTCGGCTCCTGCTCCGGCCCCTCAGCCTGCCCCCGCGCAGGAAGAGAGTCCCCGCATTTCTCCCGCTGCCGCTCCTGCTCCTGTCGCAAATGCAGAGCCAGCCTCGGACAAGCCCCTGTTCGCTGACCTCGGCCTCGCACCGGAGATTCTCCAGGCAGTCCTTGCCCTTGGCTTCGAACAGCCCGCACCCATTCAGGCTGGCGCCATCCCTCCGGCACTCGCGGGACGTGACGTAGTAGGCCAGTCCCAGACGGGCTCGGGCAAGACCATGGCCTTTGCCATCCCGGTCGTGCAGATGATCGACCAGCGGGAGCGCGGCGTGCGCGCGCTCATCATGTGCCCCACCCGCGAGCTGGCCATGCAGGTCTGCGAAGAGGTGCACAAGCTCACCGCGTTCAAGCGCGGCATCAAGGCCCTCCCCGTGTACGGCGGAGCCACTTATCATCGCCAGATCCGCGGCCTCCAAGAGGGCGCCCAAATCGTGGTGGGCACCCCGGGCCGCATTCATGATCTCATCGAGCGCGGCATCCTCATTCTCGATGACCTGAAGATGCTGGTATTCGACGAAGCGGATGAAATGCTCGACATGGGCTTCCGCGAGGACATCGAGAACCTCGTCTCCATGCTTCCTGAAGACCGCCAGACCCTTTTCTTCTCCGCCACCCTGGATGGCCCCATCCGCCCGCTGATCGAGAGCTTCACGCGCAACCCGGTAAAGGTCAGCATCGCGCACAAGGCGCTCACGGTGCCCTCCGTGGAGCAGCGTTTCTTCGAGTGCATGAGCCGCTCCAAGATGGAAGTGCTCTGCCGTGTGCTGGACATGGAAAATCCCCGTCTGGCCATGGTCTTCGGCAACACGAAGAGAGCCGTGGATGACGTGACGGATGCGCTGATGGCGCGCGGCTATGCGGTGGATCGCCTGCACGGCGACCTCAACCAGACGATGCGCGACCGTGTGATGAAAAACTTCCGCGCCGGCACGGTGGAAGTGCTCGCCTGCACGGACGTGGCGGCCCGCGGTCTCGACGTGGATGAGGTGGATCTGGTAGTCAATTTTGACCTTCCCTACGACGAGGAAGACTACGTGCACCGCATCGGCCGCACGGGTCGTGCCGGACGCAAGGGCAAGGCCATAAGCCTGGTGAGCGGACGCGATATCTTCCTGCTCCAGCGCATCCAGCGCTACGCGAAGGTGCATATCGAGCGTTCCAAGGTGCCAACGCGTGAGGAAGTCGAGGGCAAGCGCACGGACGGCTTCATTGAGAAGCTCCAGGCCACGCTCGACAAGGGTGACTTCAAGTCTCACGAAGAGACGTTGCAGCGCCTGCTTGATGCCGGGCACAATAGCACGGACATCGCCAGTGCCTTGATGCATCTCTGGATCGCCGAGTCTTCCCGCGAGGCGGAGGAGATCCTTGAGGATCGCCCAAGGCCGGAGCGCCGTCCGCGTGACCCGCGCGAGCAGGGCGGTGGAAACTACCGTGACCGCGTCCAATCTCAGGGCCAGGGTGGTCAGGCAGGTGGCGGATTCCGCGATGATCGTGCCCCACGCCCTCCAGCGCCGCACCAGCCGCCAGGGAATTTCACCCGCATGTTCATCAACATTGGCGCCATGGATGAGGCCACGCCTCGCGACATCGTGGGCGCCATCTACAAGACGGCAAACCTTCCCCCGGGGAGCCTTGGCCGTGTGGAGATTTTCGAGAAGTGCAGCTACATCGGTGTGCCGCACGAGTTCGTGCAGCAGGTGCAGGACTCCATTGGTGGAGCCGTGTTCCGCGGTCGTGGTCTGCGCATGGACATCGCCGGTCCCCCGGAA
>JAEYUU010000249.1 GCA_023429545.1 Verrucomicrobiota bacterium | reverse complement strand
GAACACCTCGTTGAACTATCCGAACGCCTGGCGGTATCGCGAATGGGTGATCGCCGCCTTCAATGCGGACATGCCTTACGATGCGTTCGTACGCAAACAGCTCGCGGTGGACCTCGATGAGCCAGGGAACCGGCAGGATCTGCCTGCACTGGGCTTTCTCGGGCTGGGCCACAAGCTCTACTCACGCAGCCGCAAGGATGTGCAGGCCGAGGAGTGGTCCGATCAGGTCGACACCGTCTCGCAGGCCTTCCTCGGCATGACCGTGGCTTGCGCGCGCTGCCACGATCACAAGTTCGACCCATTCACCATGCGCGACTATTATGCGATCGCGGGAGTCATGGCGAGCATCAAGATGGTGAACCTGCGACCCGACGGGCAGGAGGAGAAGGACGGTACGTTGGCGGAAAAAATGGATCCCGGCACGTTGCACATTGTGAAGGACTCCACCATCCAGGACCTTCCTGTCTTTGCCAGGGGAGATGTGGAGGCTCCTGGCGAGCCGGCCAAGCGCAGCTATCTGCAAATCTTCAGCCGTGGCGAGCCGGTGCAGTTTCAGAAGGGCAGCGGCCGCTCTGAACTGGCGGCGCTGATTGCAAACCGGGACAATCCGCTCACCGCCCGTGTGATAGTCAATCGCATTTGGGGCATGATGTTCGGCAAACCGCTGGTCCGAACCACCAGCAACTTTGGCAGCATGGGCGAGACGCCCACGCATCCCGAGCTACTGGATGACCTGGCTACACGTTTCACAGCCAGCAACTGGTCAGTCAAAAGGTTGGTCCGCGAACTGGCCCTTTCCGCCACCTACCGGCAAAGCAGTCATGCCCGTCCGGAAGCGGCGCGCCTGGACGAATCCAATCGCAACTATTGGCGCATGGATCGCCGGCGCCTGAGCGTGGAAATGGTGCGCGATTCGCTGTTGTCAGTGGCGGGCACACTGCAGAGGGAGGGTGGCAAGTCTGCCGATCCGGACAGCGCGGACAACCAGCGCCGCACGGTCTATTCCAGAGTGAGCCGCCGTGAGTTGAACAAGACGCTCATGCTCTTTGATTATCCGGATGCGAATGTGCACGCTGCGGACCGCTCATCCAGCACCACGCCCACGCAGAAGCTCTATCTGATGAACAGCCCGTTCGTGATCGACCAGGCGAAGGCCCTTGCGAAGCGATGGCTCATGGCCCCTGCTGCCACCGATGCCGAGCGGATTCACGGAGCATATCGCCTCTTGTTTGCGCGCGACCCTGCCCCTGAGGAGCTGGACGTGGCTCTGCAGTTCCTCAAGGAAACGCCGCCGGATCAGGGGCTGACCAACTGGGAACAACTCGCCCAGGCGTTGCTCATCACCAATGAAATGATCTATGTGGACTGACACTTCACCAACTCTCGCCAGCCGCCGGGATGTGCTGAAGCGCATGTCCGCGGGCTTCGGATTCGTCGGCCTCGCCGGTTTGCTGGGTGGCCAGAGTCGCGCGGCGGCGGCGCAGCAAGTCACTCCGAAGGCCAAGCGTGTGATCTTCCTGTTCATGAATGGTGGACCCTCGCATGTGGACACCTTTGACCCGAAGCCGGCCTTGCGGAAGTACGAGGGCTCGCAGCCCACGGGAAAGCTCTACAGGATGCCCAAGACCAGCGGCTTCATGCCCTCGCCACTGCAGTTCCACCGCTGCGGACAGAGTGGCATTGAGGTCAGCGAAAGCCTGCCCAATCTGGGCAATATCATTGATGACTGCTGCGTCATTCGCTCGATGCACACCAACGTGCCCAATCACGAGCCAGCACTGCTGATGATGAACACGGGGAACATCCAGCCCATCCGGCCCTCGCTTGGCTCGTGGGCCGTGTATGGCATGGGTACAGAGAATGAGAACCTGCCCGGCTTCGTCGTGCTCAGGCCCACGCCCAACATCGTGGTGGGCCCCGCATTGTGGAGCAATAGCTTCCTGCCAGCGCAGCATCAGGCCACCAGCGTCATCACCTCCGACATGAAGGTGGAAAAGCTTCTGGCCCACGTACGGAATCCGTTGCTCACCCTGCCTCAACAGCGCCGGCAGCTGGATCTTGTCCAGAAACTCAATCATCTGCACGCAACCCGCCGTGAGGACGACTCCACGCTGGAAGCCCAGATCAAGTCGATGGAAACAGCCTTCCGCATGCAATCGGCTGCTTCGGACACCTTCGACATCTCCAGGGAGTCCGCCAAGACCCGTGAAATGTATGGCGACACCCCGTTCGGTCGTTCGTGCCTGCTCGCTCGCCGCCTGGCGGAGGCCGGTGTGCGCTACACCAGCGTCTATTACACCAGTTCCAGCAACCAACCTTGGGACACGCACAGCAATCACAACGAAGGGCATCGCAAACTCTGCGCTGATTCCGACCGTGCCTCCGCAGCGCTCATCATGGATCTCAAGCAACGCGGCCTGTTGGAGGACACGCTGGTCATCTGGTCCGGCGAGTTTGGCCGGACTCCCTACTCCCAGGATACCAAGGACAACAATGCTGCCAAGCGAGGCCGCGATCACCATCACACCGCCTTCTCTCTCTTGATGGCGGGAGGCGGAGTACGCGGCGGTCTCGCCTACGGCACCTCGGACGACCTCGGCATGAATGCCGAGTCAAATCCCGTCCACGTCCACGATCTGCACGCCACCATCCTGCACCTCCTCGGTCTTGATCACGAGCAACTCACCTATCGCTACGCCGGCCGTGATTTCCGCCTCACGGACGTATATGGCAGGGTCGTTCGGGATATCCTATCCTGATGGACTGCGGAACAGGTACCAGTCCATAGGCTTGACTCTCAAAGCAACATTCCTTCCCCTCCATGAACCATTCTTCACTCACCCGTCGTCAATGGCTCGGCACTACGGCTGCCAGCGCGGGCAGCTTGATGCTGCCGGGCCTTCGCTCATTACAGGCCGCACCGGCCATTGAAGGCGAGACGGAACACTTCTTGTATCGCATTCCATCGACGGATGGGCCCTACATCGACTCACAACGCGACAACAAAGCCTTTGCCTTTGGTGGCGGGAAGATCATGCTGTCGGAGGATTGCGGAAGGACATGGGCGCACAGCGCGGACTTCGCGGAGGCGGAAAACATCACGCTCAGCGTCATCCTCAAGAACGGAAACATCCTCTTCGCCACGCGCGAGCGGTTGTTCCTCAGCACGGACAATCTGAAATCGCACCGCGAGATCATCGTGAAGAACCGCGATGGCAGCGACTACCGGCCGCACACGCCGGTGAAGGCGGATCAGCCAGGTTGGTACTTTCATTCGCTTGATGGCGAGCACTGCTTCGAGGTGAATGGGAAGGAAATGCTCGTGTGGGGCAACTACTGCAATGTGCTCGGTGGTCCGGTGCCGGTGAACATTTACTATTCAACGGACAACGGCGAGACAGTGAAGCTGGCGTACTCCTTCGGACAGAATCCAGTGTTTCAGCAAAAGGGTGCACCGCCGGATGCCCCGTTGTTGGGCGATGCGAAGAACAACCTCATCGCCCGGCACATGCACAACGTCGCCTACCATGCGCTCGAGAATGCGTTCTACGCTTGCACAGGCGACATCGACCGCGGTCACGGCAAGGAGGTCCACTGGCTGCGTGGCACCTACGACGCGAAGGCCGACGCTTGGGACTGGAAGCTGCTCATCTCGGTGGACTCGAACTCGCGCTTCAAGTCAGGGGGGATGAACTTCATCGACGGCAACATCTATTGGATCGCGGACGCCAATGGTCCGGCCATTCGTGAGCATGACCGCGGCATATTCATGTGCGATCCGAAGGACTTCACCGACACGTCGAAGCACACGATGCTGTTCAATCCGAAATTCGAATCCGCGAACATGCTGTATCAGGACGGCGTGTTCGTCGCCACGCATTGTGCGCCCGCATCGACTTACGCGAATGGCATCATCTGGTCGCCCGACAAGGGAAAGACATGGGCGCAACACGACCTCAAAGTGCCCGGCCCGCGTTCCGGTGTCCGCATCCATCGGAAGAACAGCGACGGATGGTTCCGCATGGATCTGCGCAAGGGATGGATCGAGCGGGCAGAAGTGTTGTTCCTCAAACCAAAGGCATGACAGCCCGCTCCCCCCGGAACGAACGCCTGCGT
>JAEYUU010000123.1 GCA_023429545.1 Verrucomicrobiota bacterium | reverse complement strand
CGTCTCTCCTTCCACACCGCATACAGCCAGAAGCACCCCAGCAGTGCCAGGCCCACGATCATGCCCAACAGGAGCAGGGTGGTCAGGGAGACATGGATCATGGCGTACAGTCGGGATCGACGGTGGCAATCACTTGTCAGGTTCCCAAGCGAAGGTGGCAATGTCCCAGACCGGGGGCTCCTGGGCAGGAACCTTCCCACCCTCCGCGCCCCTCGTTTCGAGCGGTTCAAAGCGTGCCTGCGTAAGCCTTGCCACCAGATCGGAGGATATCTGGGGATTCTCGGACTCGCGAAGCGGCAGGGCAAACCACACACACCCATGCGCATCCACCCCAAGCTGGATGCGGAGCGCCGCGGGATCCGCAGGGGACAGACCGGTCAGATCAGGAGGGTGTATCATCTTGCGAGTCGCCAATGCTCCCGTGAGTTTCAGTGCCAGGCGGGGAGCTGCGTTCATCGCACCCGGGGCGGAACCTGCCTCCGTGCGCTTCAGCTCACCCAGGTCCAGTGGCGGCAGCACGGGCTCGTCCACCTTCAGCAGTCGAGCCGGGGGTACGGTGAAGGGCTTGTGCGGGAGATCCTGAAGGCTGAGCTGATGAGTTTCGTAGCTGGGGTGAAATACGGGAGCATGATCCTCCAAACGTGCCGCGCCCGTGCCGGTGTCTTCACTCGGGAGCACCAGAAAGTCTCGGTCCTGCACCTTGCTCAGGATGGCCCGCGAGGCGGGGTCGGAAGGATCGAGCAGCAGGACCTGGTGAGGAATCGGCGTGCTGCGCTGCGACTGGGGATACACCACCTGAAACAAATAGAAGAAGGCAGCCAGCCCCAAGGCCACCACGCCGATCCAGAAGATCAGCCTCCTGCCCTGTTCCAACGGCCGGGGCCAGTGAAAGATAAGCGGAGTTTCCTTGGGGGATTCGGTGGGCATACAGACGGCAGATTCAATCGGCAGACGACACCACGACTCACCTCACGGGCTGGGTGGCAAAGGCCACTTCATAACCCATGCGCAGGGCCAGATTGCTGACCTGCTGGAATCGGCCTCCCAGCGGTGCCATCTGATCCGCATGGATGATCAAGCGGCGTCCCTCCGTCTTCTTCAAATCGAGCTGCCGGCCCAGTTCCTCCAGAGTCACCGGTCTTCCGTTGAAGTACAGGGAGGTGTCACTCCCGGATGGCAGCGTCACCACTTGCGCCCTCTCGAATCCGCTCAGGCGCGAGGCACTCTCCGGCAACCTCACAGTCACGCCACTCTGGATCACAAAATTCGACCCCAGCAGGAAGAACAGCAGCAGGAGCAGCAGTACATTGAGTACTGGTCCCAAGTACATCCAGAAGCCGGGCTTCGGGAGATGACTGACCAGCTTCATGAATCGTGTGGCGCGTAGTGAAAAGTTATCAGGGGCATCAAAGGCTCCTTGGTGCTTTCGTCAGGATCGCGGGTTGCGAAGAAACGCGCAACCACAAATCCCGCGGGATTGCCAGAGCCTCCCCTCAGCCTTTCTGCCCACGCTTGAGTGAGCTGGATTCCGCCTGGCGGAACTCGACGATCTGCGCCCCACCCGAACTGGCCATGACGGGCTCCCGGTTGTCTTCCAGGATATTGACGATTTCAATGCCAGCGCGCTCCAGATCATGCATGAGGTGGCGCGCCTTGGCCGCGAGAAAGGAATAGAAAAGGTAGCTCGGGATCGCCACCACAAGGCCCAGTGCTGAAGTGATCAGCGCCACGAACACGCCATTCGCCACATCTGCAGGCGTGGCATAGCCATTGATGTTATTGAGCTTGGTGAAGGTATCCATCAGCCCCAGAATGGTGCCCAGCAGGCCAATCAGCGGCGTGGCATGCGCGATGCCGTGCAGCACGCTCAGGTACCTCTCCAAGCGGGGGACCTCAAGCTGGCCCGCCTCCTGAACAATGTCCTTCAACTGCTCTCTCGAGGCATGATGCCGGAGCAAGGCGGCATGGAGGACACGACCGGCCGGGACCCGCGTGGCCACGCACTCCTGAAGTGCCTCGGCGTAATTCTTCCGGCGAATCAAGCTCGCGAGACCGGCGAGGAACTCGCCCACATTCATGCCAGCGCGGTGGTAGTAGGAGATGCGTTCCGCAAAAATCGCCAGGGCCAGCCCAAAGCAGCCCAGCAGCACCCACACGAGGGCGCCGCCTTTGGTGATGAGATCGAGCATGGGGTGGGAGCGGGAGTGAGGTTCTCTAAGAAGTCAAACCGCACGCACCTGAGCCGGGGGGAGCCTCAATGCGCGCGCCAATGCCGGAGGGAGAGCTGGACATGGCGTGAACGGCGCGCAGCGTATAGCGTGATTCATGCCGTTGCAATGCTGCATTTCCTCCTTTTTGAGCCTGTTGCGGCCCCCCAGTCGGACGAAAAAAGATGCCCGCCAACCTCTTCATTGAGGCGGGGCGCAGCAGGAAGCGAGCGGACAAGGGCTTCATGCTCTTGTGGGATGAAACTTAAGAGACCTTAATAATCTCGCCCGTTCGTGCCAACATGGCAACCGCTTTCATCCGCTTCCAACGCTCCCTCAAAACTGCCTCGTCATTTGCGTCCCTGAGAAGGTCCGCTACCTTTCTACACCCACCATGCCTTCCCGCATGGTCAAAGCCCCTGCCATGCTCCTGATCATCGACAACTACGACTCCTTCACCTACAACCTCGTCCAGTATTTCGGGGAGATGGGTGCGACCATGGAGATTCGCCGCAACGATCAGGTGACACTGGACGAGATCACGAAAATGAACCCGACGCATGTCTGCATCTCCCCGGGTCCCTGCACGCCCAAGGAGGCCGGTCTGAGCAACGACGTCATCCGGCGCTTTGGCAACAAGGTGCCTCTCCTCGGCGTGTGCCTGGGGCATCAGTGCATTGGCGATGTGTTCGGCGGCGAAGTGGTGCGTGCTGGCCGGCTCATGCACGGTAAGGTCTCGCGAATCCATCACACCAACTCTTCCGTCTTCGCTGGCATGCCGCAGGATTTCGAGGCCACGCGCTACCACTCCCTGATCGTGAAGCGCGACACGCTCCCGGACTGCCTAGAAATCACGGCCGTGGCCGCGGATGATGATTCTGAAATCATGGGACTGCGCCACAAGGAACTGCCCATCCATGGGGTGCAATTCCACCCGGAAAGCATTCTCACCCAAGATGGTAAACGACTCTTGAAGAATTTTCTGGAAATGAGCGCCTAGCGGCACTTAAGTTGCTTGTCCAGCCGCAACGGCAGCGCGTCATGTCACGACTCCTCTCCCTTCGCGAAGCCCTCAGCCATGCGCCGGACAACACGGCGCTACTGCTGTTGTATGGCCATACGTGCCTGGACGAGCTCCTGCTCGAGGAGGCACACGACATCTTCTCCCGCATCCTGTGCCTCGAGCCGGACCATGTGGAAGCGCAACTCTGCCTGGCGCGTACCCTCGTCTTGCAAGGAGACACCAGCGGCGCCGCCGTGCGCGTGGAGCGCATTCTCCAGCGGGATCCCGGCAATGCCTCCGCCCACCTGGTGCTCAGCCGCATCTTCCTCGCGGAGAATAATCGGAACCGCGCCCTGGAGTTTTATCAGCGTGCCCAGGAACTGGATACCTCGCTCACTGATCCCGCTCTTGAGGCTGACCTCGGTCGTGTGAACAAGCCGGGTACGCCAGCGCGTGACCGCTCCGGTAATCCCTTTGACCTGCTCGACGAAGACGATCTTTCGCCTGATGTGCAGCAGGAATTCTTTGATGATCCCTTCGATGAGCCGGTGACGGGTGACTGGAAGCCGGAGACCTTTTTTGCACCCGGAGATGGCGAGCGCTTCCGCGTGACCTTCTCCGACGTGGGCGGCATGGATGCCCTGAAGGAGGAGATTCGTCTGAAAATCATCTACCCCCTGCAGCATCCGGAGCTCTACAAGGCCTATGGTCGCAGAACCGGCGGTGGCATCCTGCTGTACGGACCTCCCGGCTGCGGCAAGACCCTTCTGCTCCGCGCCACAGCAGGCGAGGTGGCCTGCAATTACTTCGCCATCGGCCTCCACGAAATCTTCGACCCGTACTACGGGAGCATCGAGCGCAACCTCCACCAGATCTTTGAGACGGCGCGTGCCAACACGCCCTGTGTGCTGGTGTTCGATGAAATCGACAGCCTTGCGCCCAACCGTCGCGATGTGCGCGACACCCAGACCCGCAACATCGTAAACCAGTTCCTCAGCGAGCTGGACGGTTTGCGCGGAGAGAACCAACGCATCCTGGTGATTGGCGCGACCAATGCGCCCTGGCAGCTGGATCCGGCGCTGCGTCGCCCCGGTCGTTTTGACCAGGCCATCTTCGTCCCGCCGCCGGACCACGCCGCGCGACTGCAAATCATCAAGCTGCTCTCCAAGGGCAAGCCCATCGCCCAGCTCGATGACGCCGCGCTCGCCGAAGCGACCGCTGGATTCTCCGGAGCAGACCTCCGCTGGATCTTTGACCGTGCCGCGGAGCTCGCCCTTGCGGACGCGCTTCACGCCGGCAAGACGGTGCCCATCCGCATGGAGTCGCTGCTGGAAATTTCCAAGAACCACGTTCCCAGCACCAATGCCTGGCTCGATGGCGTGAAGCAGAATGCCCCCGCCGCGCAAACGGACGCCCTCTACAACGAGGTGCGCAAGTTCATGCAGCAGCAAACGAGCGCGCGGCAGCAGGGCTGAGGGGACGGTCCGCGAAGCCAGCCCCTGTGCGGTCACTGGCAGGACCAATGATGAACGAGATCCATTACCTCAACACGGATCTGGAGCTGGCCGGTCCGGACGACCTCAAACCGCTTGCCGTTGCACTTGGTGCTCCCAAGCGACTTCTCTTGTTGTCCACATCTCAGCGTGAAGATGGAAGCTGGTTCATCGGCCTCGAAACGTCCACTGATCATGATGGTCCGGAGGAACCCATCCGCGAGTTTCTTGATGCCGTTGAGCACCTCTCCCCTGAAGCGCAGGCGATGTGGCATGCGTGCAGTTCTCGCGATTTGAACATCGGCTTCGAGTGCGGAACCCATCCCAAAGAGCTCAGCCATGGCCTTTCCCAAAGCACGCTACAGAGCTTGGCGGCACACGGATTGGCTCTACGCATCACACTCTATCCTTCCACCCCGGGTCCCCTAAGCGAGTCTTCGTGAATGCCTTGTTGCAGAGTGCGCGTTTCTCGCGTGGATAGGTGGAGCTAAACCTTCCGCCATACCATGGCATCCTCAGACGACGAATACTTCATGACGATCGCGCTGGCGCAGGCCTCGCGCGGCATCGGACTTACCGCGCCCAATCCGCCGGTGGGCGCGGTCATCGTGAAGGATGGCACGGTGCTGGGAGAGGGATACCATCACAAGGCCGGCCTCCCCCATGCGGAAATCGAGGCGCTGCAGGACGCCATGGGCGGCGGTCACGATGTGCGGGGCGCCACGGCGTATGTAACCCTGGAGCCCTGCTCCACCAAGGGGCGCACGCAGCCATGCACGCGAGCGCTCATCCATGCCGGCATCTCGCGGGTGGTCTACGCGCTCCATGATCCCAATCCCAAACACACGGGTTCGGCGGACAAACTGCTGCGCAAGGAGGGCATCGACGTGCAGGGCGGAGTGTTGGAGGAGGAATGTTCCCGGCTGATCCGCCCCTTCGCGAAGTGGATCACCACCGGGATTCCGTACGTCATCGCCAAGGTGGGGCAAAGCCTGGACGGCCGCCTCACCCGCCCGCCCGGCGAATCCCAGAACATCACCAGCAAGGCCGCGCGCGAGCATGCCATGCAGTTGCGGGTGCGGTGCGACGCCATTCTTGTGGGCGGAGAGACCGTTCGTCAGGACAATCCCCGGCTCACGCTGCGTGGGGATGACATTCCCGAGGAGAAAAAGCAGCCCTGGCGCGTGGTCGTGACCCGCTCCGGCAGCCTGCCGAAGAAGTCGCACCTTTTCACCGACGAATACAAGAAGCGCACGAAGGTGCTCCAAGGAGAACACACGTTCGAGGAAATCCTGCGTGAACTCGCCAAGCTCGACATCACCTGCGTGCTCGTGGAAGGCGGAGGCAATTTGCTCGGTCAGGCCTTTGCCTCACGCCATGTGGACGAGTGCTTCTGGTACATCGCCCCGCGCATTTGCGGCGGTGGCGTGATGTCCGTGGGCGGTGTGGCTTTCCCTCCGGAAGCAGGGTCCGTGGAACTCGCGGATGTGTGGCACGAAAGCCTGGGGGACAACTTCCTGATCCACGGGTATCCGGTTTGGGAGTAACGGCTTACAAGCTACAGCACCGCCTGCAGTCCACACAGGATGCTACGCGCACATCGTCGTGAGGCACATCGCGGCAGCCCGAACAATTGATTCCGTGCGAAGCGCCGGAAGCGAAGTAGCATGCGAAGTGGAATTGGAAACCATGATTCTGCCCCTCGTTGTCCGGCACGAGGCGGAGCAGGAATTCGACGCGGATATCACGTGGTGTATGGAGCAGGCTTCACGTGAATGGGGCCACCGGTTCATGTCGGCGGTGCATCATGCCTTTGATGCGATTCAATCCCATCCAGAGCAATTCAATTTTCACCGGCAGGGTACTCGTCACCACCAGTTGAAGCAGTTTCCCTATGACATTCACTATCTGACGGAGTAGGACCGCATCGGTGATTGCCGTGTTTCATACGACGCCGCGATGACGTATCCTTGAGAACGACTGTGAGCATGCGACCCGCCTTTTTCTTCGACCGCGATGGTGTAGTGAATGTGTCACCCGGACCCGGCTATGTGCTGCGCTGGGAGGATTTTCATTTCTGTGATGGTGTCATCGAAGCCCTTGCCTGGCTGAAGCAGCGTGGGTTCGCGCTGGTGCTCGTGACAAATCAGCAAGGTGTGGGCAAGGGGCTCATGACGCAGGCGGCACTGGATGACCTGCATGCGCGCATGCAGGCAAATCTTGAGAAGCATGGCGCTGCGTTTGACGCCATCCATGCCTGCACGTGTCTGAAAAGCGATCCGGCATGCACCTGTCACAAGCCGAGTCCGGAGATGGTGTTGCAGACCGCCCAAGAGCTGGACCTCGACCTCAGCCAGTCATGGCTCATCGGCGATCAGGACAGGGATATCCAGATGGCCGTGAGCGCGGGCGTGCCGCATACCATCCGCGTGGTGGGAGAGCACATGGCGCAAGTGCAGGCGGCACATACGATCAGGTCGACATCCGAACTCCCTGCCCTTTTGCAGTCCCTGATGGCGGGGAACTGAAATCACTGCCCGGGGTTCCACGCCCCGGGCAGGATGGCATCAATTTTCTCTTCCTTGATCCGCGGTTCCTCAGTAGGAGCGTTCCGGCAGGTTTTGCTGCTGGATGGAGGGACCAAATGCAGCCCCCGAGGCGCCTCCGAGAACGGCCGAAATCACGATGGCGACGGTCAGCCAGACCATCAGCTTTTTGAACCCATATTCTCCACACTTCATCCATCCCCAGATGAAGGCGAACAGGCCGCAGAAAATCCCGAGAATACCAAGGCCGACGCCGGCGTGTTTGAAAAGCTTCACGAGAAGCATGATGTGCAGCACCAACGCAACGAGTGCGGAGATGAGGTAAAGAATTCCGAGCAGGGAGCCAGCAATCATGGTGATGGATGTTTGAGGTGGACTGACTCGTCATTTCCTGGCCTCAGCACGTTCCTGCAACCAGGCACCCACAGGTGATGGTCTGACGATTGCAGGACTGGTGCAGAGGCCCGCCATCCGAAGCAAGCCATAAATGAGGACCGACAGCAAAAAAATCGTGGGCAACGCGGTACGTTTCTCAACCGTTTTGACCTGCTCGATTACTGGCTTTCGCCATGCCGTTGGGACCAGTGCCACCCAAGTGAGCAATCCGCCCAGCGCTACAAATCCCGGAGAAAACGGATGAAAGGCCATCGCCATATTCCACTCTCCGTTGAGCAAGCATGTGACTGAGCGGGTCATGCCACACCCTGGACACGGGAGGCCTGTCACGGAGGCAAAAAAACATGGCCAGAGAGACCATCCAAACAGATGAGCTCCCCCCAGCAGCGTCACCGAGGCGAGCAACACCCGGCACATGGCCACCTGTGCCAGCAGGGAGGAAAACCACGGCGTCGTGAAACGATTCCAGACACGCTGGCGCCAGGTTGCACGCCTGGCTGGTGCCACGAGGCTGGCTGTTGAAGCTGGAGATGTCTCATCCTTCATCTGGACGTGGACGATTCCCCGACCTTTTTCGATATCTCTCCAATGCTGAAGGGATCGCTGTCGGCATCTTTTGCATTGGGCTTCTGCAGTTCCACCAGATAAGCCACCAGCGACTTCAGCACTTCTTCACTCTCCACATAGCTGGAACTGAAGACCATCTTCTGCCCATTCACATCCTGCGGATGCACGCCACGGATGCCACTCCGGTACTTCCGGATCTGGGCTGCCAGATACCAGTCCTGCAGGCCCACCAGCGGAGGGCTGGCAAAGAAGAGTTCGCCCTCGGCATTGTAGCGGTGACATTCCATGCAACGCTCTTCATAGAGCAGCCTTCCTTCTGACACGTCCGCATGAATGGTGGCCGTTGGCCGCACCCGTGGCAGGCTCTCGATGTGGAGCGCCATGGCCCGTGTCTGGTCTTCCGTCAGAATCTTGGACACGGCGCGCATCATCTGCCCTTCGACATCCTGTGCATGAGTGCCCCGCTGATCCTTCCGAAAATTCTCCAACTGCGCACGCACATACCAGTCAGGCAGGCCCGCGATGGAAGGCGCCTTCAGATCCTGCCTCCCCTCCCCCTTTGTTCCGTGGCAGGAGGCACAGACATTCTGATAGAGCGTCGCCGCCGTCGTGGAGTCCGCCTTCTCCCCGGCCATGCACTGCGGAGCGGCCATGCGCAGAAGTAGCAATGCAAGCACGAAAGATGGGACGGACTTCATGACGACTGGGGAGGAAGTTACATCACGGATGGTGAGATTTCCGCATGGTATCTCAATGAACGTCTCCAATGTCTTCGCCACCTCCCAGAAAGAGGTTTTCATTGCGCCAAAATTGCGCTGCGCATGAGCCTGAAGCGAGGGAGGGAAGAATGCGCCGCACTCCTCCCTCCCAAAAATCTAAACGATGAATGATGAACTTAGGCGCCGATTCAAGCCGCCTTCTTCGCGGGTTCGGCAGGTCTTACCTCCTCCTTTTTCGCCGGAGTAGCGGAGGGTGCCGGCTGGTTCTCCGCGAAGGGATTCAGCACACCCTTGGTCGAGAGGTCGAACTTGTCCGAACGGAACACCCCCGTGGGAAGGCCATCCTTGTTCACCAGATTCGCCTCGGGGATCCAGCCAGCCCAGGCATAACGCACGGCGACGGGGTTCTTCACTTCCTCGCTGGAGACGTGCACCTGAGGACGGCCTGCGAACACCCGGGCCTTGGCCGGCTTCCACACCCGGTCCGAGCCGCAGATGATGAAGCCCTTGATCTCGCCGCCGTCACGCGCCTTGAGTCCGTCGGCATTGCTGAAGTTCACCACAATCTTGCTACCGGTGACATCCGCGCCGGCATAGACGGGGCCGCCGGAGAGCAGGCCCTTTACCTTGTAGTCCTTCACCAGCGCCTGGCGCGCGAGACGACGGCCAACCTCCTGCTTGTTCTTGGGGTGGATGTCCTTTTCGTCGCCGATGTCATTCGTCACGGCCAGGCCGCACTTCGGCGTCTTGATCGCGGTGAGGAACTGCGCCCACTGCAATGCGGCCCTCGTGTCAGGAGCGCCGATGGGCTTGGGACCGCTGGGGCCGAAGCCTGCGAGCTGCACAATGTAGAAGCTGAAATCATCACCCCACTGCTTGCGCCAGTCTTTAATCATGGTCGGCAGGAGCGTCTGATACTGCTCCGCGCGGCGCTGATTGGACTCGCCCTGGTACCAGATGGCACCCTTCACGGTGTAGGGCACCAGCGGAGCAATCATCGCATTGAAGAGCACTGCGGGACGATGCTGGGACTTGGTCTGATCCTGGAAGGGACCGGGCGCGTTCGGCACGGGTTTCTGCGTGGCACCAGGCTTGGCATTCTCTTCTTTGATTTTCGCGATCTTTTCAAGGTGCGCCTTTGCCGCAGAATCATGGACCTCCTTGGCCTTGGCCGCGTCGTAGGTCTTGAAGAACTCATCCCAGCCGTCGATGATCGCCTTGCAGGCAGGCACTGCCTCCAGCGCCGGCTTGCTGGTCCAGGCCTCCGCACGGGTACCGCCCCATGAGGTATTGATGAGGCCGATGGGCACATCCAGCTTGGACTGCAGCTCGCGACCGAAGAAATATCCCACGGCGGAGAAGCTGGGGATGGTCTCCGGAGTGCACACGAGCCAGCCCTTGGTGCCTTCCACGACCTTCTGCGGCTCGTCCTTGGCGAGGTTCGGAACGGTGAAGAGGCGGATGTTGGGATGATTTGCCTCGGCAATCTCCTTGTCCGCGTCCAGCGAGGCCTTCACGGACCACTGCATGTTTGACTGACCGGAGCAGATCCAGACTTCACCCACGACGACGTTCTTCAGGGTGACCTCGTTCTTCCCCTTCACGGCAAAGTCGCGGCCCTCCGCGCTGGCTTCCAGCTTGTCGAGAGCCACTTTCCAGGCGCCGTCCTTGTCCGCGGTGGCCTTTTTGCTCTGGCCGGCGAAGGACACGGACACCTCCTCACCCGCATCCGCCGTGCCCCATACCGCCACCGGCTTTTCACGCTGGAGGACCATGTTATCCGAGAAGACGCTGGCCAGTTTGACGTCCGCATGGAGCGAACCTGCCGCGAGGAGGGAGGTGAAGAGGAGAAGGCGTTTCATGAGGCGGGGAAGAATATTGTCGGGCTGATTGAAGCGGTGGTCGTGGTTTTGGCAAGCGCGGGAATCCGCGCAGGTTTCGATGCCCAGCCAGCCGGCGGCTGTCATCACAGATAACGGCACGAGGGTGGAACATTCTTCCTTGCGATTCGGTGAGGCCATGGCGTAGCCTCCGGTACAACCCGTGTGCACAAGGTATACGAAGTTCGTGAATGCAGGAGCAGATCCCAGTCAGCCATGATTGCAAATTTCGCCTGCCCATTCTGCCAGTCTATGCTGCAAATGGACGCCTCTCATGCGGGAGCCCAAGTACGCTGCCCCGCATGCAATGAGCCGCAGGGATGGTCGTCATGCCACGTAGTTCTGGAACATCTTTCTCGAAACCCATGATCACGATTCGCCTCTCCTTGCAGTTACTGAACTCCTTGCTTGCGACAGGTCTGCTCTTGGCAATGTCATGTGGCTCCGCCTCAGGACAGCAGCCCTCGGCCGTGCAAACGGAACTGGCGAGGCTGGAACGGGAGAAGGAGGCCGCGCTCCGTCCGGTGATTCAGGCGTCCCAGCAGCGGCTGGCGCAGATGCAGGCGGAGTTTACCCGGGCCGGCCGTCTTGATGAAGCCGTCGCGGCCAGAGATGCTCTGCAACAGCTCAAGACCGGCAGCGGCGAAGCAAGCAGGCTGGTCGGCACTACTTGGTCACGCAAGCCGGACAACATCCCAGACAAAGGCTACGTCAGGCTGCTGGCATCTGGTCTTGCCAAGAGCGCTGATGGCGGCTGGGAGTCCACTGGCTTGGTTACGCGCTGGGAGCATGTCGGGGGCAGAGTAGTCCTGTTGACCATTGAAAAAGGACGTTCCGACCACCTGTGCGAAGTGTGGATCTTCGATCCCCAATGGAAGTCCTACAAGGGCTACGCCTTCGAC
>JAEYUU010000678.1 GCA_023429545.1 Verrucomicrobiota bacterium | reverse complement strand
CCCCATCGGTAATTTGGGTGACCTGAGCGCCCGGGCCGTGGAAGCGCTCAAAAATGCCGCCTGCGTAGCTTGTGAAGACACCCGGCGTACGATTCACCTGCTACAGCATCACGGGCTGCAGGTGCCGCTCATTTCCCTCACGGAGCACAATGAGGCGAGGCGCATCCCGGAGCTGTTGCGGCGCATTGAGAATGGCGAAACCATCGCCCTCGTCTCTGACGCGGGCTTTCCTACAGTCTCCGATCCCGGACAGCGCTTGGTACATGCAGCCATCGGCGCAGGGCTGCGCGTTGAGGTCGTGCCCGGCGCGAGTGCCGTGCTCACGGCCCTGGCGGGTTCCGGGCTGCCGACGGTGCCGTTTTATTTCGGTGGCTTCCTGCCGCACAAGAAGGGCCAGCGGGACAATGAACTGGAGGCCGCCATGCAGCGGGAATGCACCAGCATTTACTTTGAATCACCCTATCGTCTCGTGGATACTCTGGAGATGGTGGCGAAGCGCGCCCCCCAGCACCCCGTGGTGGTGGCCCGTGAACTGACGAAGATGTTTGAGGAATTCCGGCGCGGTTCGGCGCAGTCCGTGCTTGAACATTACAGTGTGAAAGCTCCCAAAGGTGAAATCACGCTGCTCATTGGTCCCCGCGAGCTGCCGAAATGGATGACGCGCGATCGGAAGACGGGGGACGAAGCTCATCCTGAATGATGCGAGAGGCACCCCGCATCCTTCTCCCGGCGATACAACTTTACCAACCAAACGAACCTCACCACCCACTGACAAGACATGTGGCGCACCACTCCCTCAACTGACAACGAGCCGCTGGATTTGACGGCCTACAATGATGCCGAAGCCATGAAGGCTTCCATCCGCAATCACCTGCTGTTCACCCTCGCGCACGATCCCCAAACGGCCACGAAGATGCACTGGTGGTGGGCCACCTGCATGGCCGTGCGAGACCGCGCACTGGCACAATCCTTCAAAACCATGCGCACGCACCGTTCTAGGAATGTGCGCCGCGTGCACTACCTCTCGCTGGAGTACCTCATGGGCCGCCTGCTGGAGAACAACCTGCGCAACACCGCGCTGTACGAGCCCGCCAAGGAAGCTCTGACTGACCTGGGTCAGGACCTCGAAACGATCATCAATCGCGAGCCGGACATGGGTCTCGGGAACGGCGGCCTCGGTCGTCTCGCCGCATGCTTCCTGGATTCCTTTTCCACGCTGGACCTGCCTGCGGTGGGATATGGCATCCACTATGAGTTCGGCCTTTTCCGTCAGGAATTTGTGAATGGCCGCCAGATAGAGCAGCCGGATGCGTGGACCCGCGAGGGCAGCCCGTGGAAGATTACCCGCCCGGAGTACAAGGTGGAGGTTAGCCTCTATGGCCATGTGACCCAGCATTTCGATGAGTATGGCAATGCCAAGGTAACGTGGGAGAACACACGCAAGATCATCGGCCTTCCGTGGGACATTCCCATCATCGGCTTCCGCTCGGCCACGGTGAACTTCCTGCGCTTGTGGGAGAGCCGCGCTACGGATGACTTTAACCTCAAAGTCTTCAACGAGGGCTCGTACATTGAGGCCATCCATGACAAGGCGGCGAGTGAGACCGTCTCCAAGGTGCTGTATCCGAATGACGCCACGGAGAGCGGAAAGGAACTGCGCCTCGTGCAGCAGTACTTCTTTGTCGCCTGCTCACTGTCGGACATCATGCGCCGTTACAAGCGGGACAACCAGGGATGGGAGACTTTTGCGGACAAGATCGCCATCCAGCTCAACGACACGCATCCGGCGGTGGCCATTCCTGAACTCATGCGCCTGCTGGTGGATATTGAGGAGCTTCCTTGGGAGCAGGCCTGGAGCATCACGCAGCGCACTTTCAGCTACACGAACCACACCCTGCTGCCCGAGGCGCTTGAAACGTGGAGCGTGGGATTGTTTGAAAAGGTGCTGCCGCGCCATCTGCAGATCATCTATGCGATCAATGAGCGATTCCTTCGCGATGAGGTGGCGCGTCGCTGGCCTGGAGATGTGAGCAAGCTGCAGGCGCTCTCCATCATTGATGAAAACGGCGGCAAGCGCGTGCGCATGGCCCACCTCTCGGTGCTGGGCAGCCATGCCACCAATGGCGTGGCCGCGCTGCACACCCGGCTGCTGCGCGCGAAGCTCTTCCCCGAGTTCAACGAGCTCTACCCGGGCCGTTTCCTGAACATGACGAACGGCATCACTCCGCGCCGCTGGCTCATGGTGTGCAATCCGGAACTCACCAGCCTCATCACCGAGTCCATCGGCGACGGCTGGACCAAGGACGCCTCGAAGCTGCGTGAGCTTGAGCCGTTCGCGGAGGATCCCGCCTTCCAGCAGCGCTTCCGGGCCATCAAGCGCAAGCACAAGGAGCAACTCACTGGCATCATCAAGAAGCTCACCGGTTATGAGGTGAGCGCGGACGCCATCTTCGACGTGCAGATCAAGCGCCTGCATGAATACAAGCGTCAGCACCTGAATCTGCTGCACATCCTCGCGCTGTACCGCAGGCTCCTGCAGGATCCGGGGTATGACATGCAGCCGCGCGTCTTCATCTTCGCCGCGAAGGCCGCGCCGGGGTACTACCTCGCGAAGAACATCATCCACGCAATCAATGCCGTGGCGGAGAAGGTGAACAACGACCCGCGTATCCTTGGCAAGCTCAAGGTCGCCTACCTGCCGAATTATGGTGTGACCCTCGCGGAGCGCATCATCCCCGCGGCGGATGTCTCAGAGCAGATCTCCACCGCCGGCAAGGAGGCCAGCGGCACGGGCAATATGAAGCTCGCCCTCAACGGCGCGCTGACCATCGGCACGCTGGATGGCGCCAACGTCGAGATCAAAGACGAGGTGGGAGATGACAACATCTTCATCTTCGGCATGACCGTGGAGGAGGTGGAGGCCCTGCACGCCCGTGGCTACAACCCATGGGACTACTACTGGAACGACGCCGAGTTGCGCAACGTGATCGACTGGATCGCCAGCGACTTCTTCACCGGCAACGCCGACGACTTCAAGCCCCTGCGCCACAGCCTGCTGGATGGAGGCGATCCCTTCATGGTGTGCGCGGACTTCCGGGCCTACCTCGACGCCCAGGCCAAGGTGGACGCGGCCTACCGCGACACCACGCACTGGACGAAGATGAGCATCTTGAACACCGCCAGAACCGGATTCTTCTCCAGCGACCGCACCATCGCCGAGTACGCGG
>JAEYUU010000056.1 GCA_023429545.1 Verrucomicrobiota bacterium | reverse complement strand
TCATTCTGGATTCGACCTTCATTCTTTCCGTCCTTCCCGGTGATCGATCAGATCGAAGGCCGTCACCAGATCCTCCCGGTCAGCAATCCCATCCTCCTCCCGCACCTTGCGCAGGAAGCGACCGGGCACATCATTCCAGCCAAACTTCCGCGCAAATTCATTCCAGATGTGCACGCGCTCCTCCGTGAGCTGGAATCCACTGCGCTCGCAGCACCACGCGAGGATCTCCTCATCCGTGCCGCCCTGCTCCACACGGGTGCACACTTCTGTAAACGCCACGCCTAGAAAGGAGCACATGCGTCCATCCAGCCCCAGGCTGAGTCCAAGATTCGGCAGGTATTCCTCCGGCAGCTCGCCGCGCTGGTGCGCGCGAATCTTGTCGAGCATGCGCCCAAAATGGAACAGACCGCCGACTTTTGCACGTGGACTACGCTGGGGTGGATCGATCATGACAGGGAATGCCAGTTTTCCTCGCTCATAGCACCTCCGTGCCCGGGTGTCACTCCTGAGTGGCAGGAACAATCACCCTGAAATCGGCAAGTCGGGCATAACCGCCCCGTGCTTTTCCCGATCCTCATATGAACCCAAGTCTGCATCCCGATGGCCAAGACCAGACATCCCAAGGACGTCACAAAAAGCGAACGCGCCCCCCTCCAGGCGCTCAACTTCACCTTGGGCACCAACGGCGATCGCAATACACAGCAGGCCAGCATGACCTACAGCGTGGTCGCTGAAAACAATTCCTCGCTGGGAACACATGGTGAAACGAAGGGGATTGCCAAGACCATGGCACCCTCCGATGCCCAGCCGAAGGGCGCATCGCGCTTGTACACCAATTCCAACAACGCCACCGGGGACTGCTCCCTGATTACCCGGCAGGTCGCTTCAAACCAGGCGGACAAGCTTTTGGGGTTGAATGTAATCGCGGAGGAGAGATACGGCGTCGACAGGAACGGGATGGTCATTGGGGTCAGCGTCCAGGCGGACGGCTGCAACATCGTGAGCAACAAGGGCGTGCTGCAGGTGGACTGCCGCGACCCGCGCATCCAAAAAGGTCTCTCAGACCTGCAGGTCATCGATTTCATCAACGGTGAGACCGACCGGCATGCCGGCAACATCTTCATCGATCCCGCCACGGGAAAGGTCACAGGCATCGACAACGACCTGTCCTTTCCTCAAATGGACATCCGGAAGGTAGGTGGAAACGCCGTCGACAAAATCGTGGGCAACCCAATCGGTGGGACCGAAGCAGAAGGACCCTTCGCAGGATCACCTCAAGATGTCGTCGGGCGACAATGCGCTCTCTGAAGGAGAGGAACTATCATCCAGAAAGGTTTCGCTAACGCTCGGGGGGCCGACCGTTTCCGGCGAGAAACTCAGCGAATCCATGAGCGAGTCAGAGGGGCCGACCACCACCACCGTCCGGGAGCAGCTCCATCAAAAACCACCGCTCAAGCGCGGCACGTCCGCTCCAAACCTGGGGGTGGAGGGTCAGCACAGTGTGCGCAGCGAGGTTGGGACCAGGAGCCAGGAGGAGACGCCCCAGCTCAACAAACCGAAAGTTGGCCGGCTCTAGGGCGTGGACCCGCAGGCAGCGCGCGGCCATCACTCCGGCCGCTTCATGGTGAAAAGCGAGTCCGGTGTGGCACGGAGATACCACGCGCCACCAAGTCGCGCGAGGTAGTCCACCTTCGCGGGATCGATGCGGCCATCGACGATCAAGGAAGGCTCGACATGAAACATGACTACCTCGCCGATGATGTAGTTTGCCGCGTCCGCTCCAGTTCCGTGAGGCACGATGCTGTGCAGCCGGCATTCCATCGCGAATGGAGCTTCCGCCACGCGAGGAGGCTTCACCTTGAGTGATGGTGCTTGGGTGAATCCGCTGAGCGGCCACTCGCTTTCGCCGTGAGGCAGGGGCTTCGAGGTGGCGGACATGCCTGGGCCCATGGCGTGATTCACGATATGCACGACATACTCGCCGGTATCCTCGATGTTGCGCAGCGTGTCCTTGGGCGATCCGTCGTCCTTGGTATTCGGAGAGAAACAGAGACTCGGTGGATTGGATCCGCCCGCCATGAAGAAGGAGAAGGGCGCGAGGTTGGGCTTCCCCTCTTTGGACAGTGTGGACACGAACGCGATGGGACGCGGTGCCACCGCCTGGATGAGCAAATCGTAGGGATCCATCGCCGGCTCGGGGGCCGTGGGATCAATCGTGAGATGTGACTGGGAGGCAGGAGCGACCATGCTGGTGAATCGGTGAACGTGTCACCAATCACCTACGGATTGACCGTCCTGTCGAGACGCAGGCGTTCCAGCTCTGCACGAATGCCGGCCAGCTCAGCGAGCAGTGCGCTGGTCGCCCCTTGGGCGGCGCGGTCCATCGACTTGGCAAGGCGCTCCAGGCTGGCAATCTGCTCACGACGCAGGTCTTCATCCTCCAGGGTGGCGAGCCGCTTCTCCGCCAGCCTCGCCTGATCCGTGAGGCCTTGCTTGAGATACCACTCGAAGTTGTGGCGCATGGCGGCCTTCTCCGCTTTGCGATTGTACCGCCCGCACAGCACATCCCGGCGGTAGTCTGCGATTTCCGCCTCCCGCGCCTCGTAGTTGCGGTCGCCGTAATTGAGCGAACGGGAGGCATTCGTCACCAGCCAGTGGGCCTTCACCTGCTCCACGGTGACAGGGCCGTCCACCTCCAGATCCACCTCAGGCGCGACACCCGCCCTGCGCTTCAACTCTGCTAGCTCCACGCGCAGGCGCTCCTGTTCCGCGAAGAGGATGGCTTCACGATTCGCGGCTTCTGCCGCTTTGGCATACTCCGCCGCCCTGCCTGGATCATACGGGTAGTTCTTGCGCACCGGTTCGGGCAACTCCGTGAAAGCGACCTTGCTCACCCCGGCGTCATGCCGGAGGCGCAGCCCATCCGGCTCAATGGCGATGACCTTCGCATTGCTAAAGGTGCGGCCCTTCTCCGTGCGGAGTTCCGTGAAGGTCTCAGCTGTGACCGGGGGCGCGGCCTGGCTCGCGGAGGCAACAGCGAGACCTACGACGACAAACAGTTGACGGCACGAACCGGGGAAAACACTGCGGGCGAAGTGCATGATTGCTCAGACCGGGGGTTGGGGGAGAATATTCATTCCCGCCGCATTCAGGTATGTGTCGGGCCGGAATCTTTCAGCGCCCTCTTGTCACCCCTGCGCGGCATTCGTATCCTTCTTCCATGAAGCCGCTCTCCGACTACGAGCAAAAGCATGACCGGCTGGCGGACGACTGCCCCGTGCGCGCGGCGCTGGATGTCATCCGCGGTCGCTGGAAACCTTCCATCCTTTTTGAGCTGAAGTCGGGCCGGAAACGTTTTTCGGACATTCAGTCTGCGCTGCCGGAAGTCACGGCGCAGGCACTCACCGTCCAGCTTCGCCAACTCGAAGCGGATGGCATCGTGAATCGCAAAGTGTACGCCGAGGTGCCGCAGCGCGTGGAGTACTCCCTGAGCAAACATGGCCGCGCGCTCTCCCACGTGATGGATGCCCTGGAGAAATGGGGCATTGAGCACCAGGAGATGCAGGCCCAGGCGGCGACCGCCTCCCAGGACGCCGAGCCAGCGTAGCTTGCGTGTGACGCGTGGTGTGATTCGGGCACTCACATTCCTGTGAGTCGCTCACAATCTTGCGACGAAGCAACTCTCCACAGCGGGCTCATCGTGGGCCCGTATGAAAAAGAAACCATTGCTTGTCATCAATGCCAGCGGGCGCGTGGCGCGTTCGGTCACCCGTCGCCTCACCAGGCATTTTGCGGAGGGATGGATCGCCCGTCATCGCGAGGCCTTACTCGTGCATCGCGATGTGGGCGTGCATCCACCCTCCGCGATCACGGAGCCCTTCATCGCGGCCGCGTTTACGCCTGCTGCGGCGCGCACACCGGAGATGCACCTGGAACTCGCCCAGAGCGAAACCCTGATCGAGGAGCTCTTCGATGCGGAAGCGATCGTGATGGGCGTGCCCATGTACAACTTCGGCATGCCCGCCCAGCTCAAGGCCTACTTCGACCAGATCATTCGCGTGGGCCGCACCTTCAACTTCACTGGAGACGAAGACAACCCCTACCAGCCTCTGATCCCTGCAAAGCCATTGGTGCTGATCACCTCCACCGGCACGGGAGGTTATGCGCCGGGCGAGCCCTATGAACACCTGAACTTCCTGGAGCCGCATCTCACCTCGTTGCTCCACTTCGTCGGCCTCTCAGACATAACGCCCGTGCGTGTCGATTTCGAAGAGCACAAAGGCGAGGCGTTCGAGCGTTCGTTCGCCGGTGCTCAGGAGCAGCTTGATGCGATTCTCGGTGGCTCGGTGTCCGCTGCGAGTCCGCTGTGCTCTGCCGCCGCCTGAGCACGAGAAAGACGACATGCAGCACCGGGATCGGGACCGGCTTTTTCCGAAAGTCGCAGGGGCCTGCAATCCCCGGTCTCATCCATTCATC